>JAUXII010000206.1 GCA_030621075.1 Lentimicrobiaceae bacterium | reverse complement strand
TAGAGACGCAAAATTTTGCGTCTCTACATCATCACCATCACCCACATTATCACCGTCCCCACAAATATCACCATTATCACCATTCCCGCCATTCCCCACATCATCACCATCCCCAACGTTATCACCGTCCCCAACGTTATCACCATCCACAACGTTATCACCATCCACAACATTCCCAACATTGGGGTTAACGTCATTGCGCCCATTATTTGGTTTATTTATCACCACAATCCCATGTACATGATTGGGCATAACAATATGTGCACGCAATTCAACAAATGGAAAATGTACAGGGATTTCATCCCAATATTTATTTGCCAATTGTCCTATTTCCGATAATTGCATCATACCATTATATATTTCACCAAAATAATGTTCCCTGTTATGCGTGCATATCGTAATAAAATATGCAGCATTCCATCCATAATCCCAATTTTGCATTCGGGCAGATTTTATACGGAATTTATTTTTGAATTTATCTGGCATAATTATCTGGTTTGTATAGAGACGCAAAATATTGCGTCTCTACGTTACGTTAAATGCGCTGTCCGGTGTAACACCTGACAGGCATAAAAAAAATAATTCGAATATCGTTAATCATTATTCGGATATCGGATATCATTTACTTTTTTCTTAATCATAAATGCCTGCAACTGTGCCAACAACATCCCGGCCAGCATCAAGCCACACCCAATGATCCCCCTGACTGTTAACATTTCATTCAGTATCAACCACCCCCCTATTACGGCAAAAACAGCTTCCATACTAAGAATGATAGCTGCATGGGCCGGGGGTGCTTTTTTCTGGGCAATGATCTGAAGTGTGTATGCTATGCCAACCGATAAAAGTCCTCCGTATAATATGGGAATGGTTGCATCTACGATACTTTGCCATTGAATGGTTTCAAAAACAACTGCTACAAGCATACTCAACACCGAGCAAACAATATACTGAAACACAGCCAGTTTAAGTACATTAACATGCCGTGAGATGAAGCCTATATACAACACATGAGCAGCCCAGAAAAAAGCGCATGCAAAGACAAAAAGATCACCTTTTGAAATGTTGAACCTCCCGGTCACACTAAGAAAATACATTCCAACAACAGCCAGAAAAGCTCCCATCCAAACCCCAAAACCAGGCTTATGTCTAAAGAAAAGGCCCAGGATTGGCACAATCACAACATATAAACCTGTTATAAATCCTGCATTTCCGGCGGAGGTATAAACCAGCCCAACCTGTTGAAGCGAAGCACCGGCAAACACCAGCAAGCCTGCAATCACCCCCCCTTTTATCAATATCTTCTTATGGTCTGAAGAAACAATGGCTACTGGATTATTGCCCCATTTGTCCCGAAACCAGATAAATAACAGCAGAACCCCTCCACCCAGTGCAAACCGGATTCCATTGTATGTAAACGGCCCAATATACTCCATCCCCTTTCGCTGAGCCACAAAAGCAATGCCCCAGATGACAGAGGCAAGAAGGAGTAAAAGGTCAGATTTATAAGTACCAGCCCTCATTAACTATTTAATAAAAAAAATTCGCATATCGCTATTCGTTATTCGTATATCGTATATCACCTTCCTCCCTGTTCCGTCCTCCTGATAATTTCATCCTGAAGGTCTTTACCAAGATCGTTAAAATAATCGCTGTATCCGGCAACCCTTAAAAAAGATAGTCGTCCGGATACCCGGGCCATCATGAATGGCGTAGTGTTTAATGTCGAAAATAATTCCTTTCAAAATATTAGCTGAACCTTATTTGAAATACTTGGAAACAAATAGAAACTCGCATTTAGCTCTTCGCTTCTCTTAAAATTTTCTCCTTCAACTCTTCGCCAATAGCGATCGGGTTTCCTTCATCATCAATTTTCACAAAAGTCATCTTTGTTGAACAAACGGTCTCTTCCATGTTTGTGTAAAAGTTAAACCGGTTGGCATTTATCAAAAGTGAAATAGAGCTTCTCCCAACATGCTTCACCTCTCCGTAAATTCTTACGTGATGGCCCATCTTAACGGGTTTTTTAAAGATCACTTCTTCCATTTTAAGCGTGATCATATTGGGAGTACAGCATAAATAGCTGGCAAATGAAGCGCCCGCTTCGTCGAGCCATGAAAGCATGGCGCCACCAAAAAGGTTGCCATTTACTCCGATATCACTTGTTTTACAAACTTTTGTTGAGATGTATTTCATGGGGTGTTTTTTTACAAATATAGGGAATTAGCTGCAAGTTATAGGAGACGGGAATCGGGAATCAGGAAACGGGAAGACGGTTGGCAGTAGCCGGTAGCCGGTAACCAGTAGGCAGTATGTCCGCTACTGACTGCCCCAGGCGGATAACTACGGTTTCAATTTCTTTAACACTTTCGATTTTACCCAGTAAATATCAGAACTCCCATTCAGGGGTTCTTTGGTAACAATATTTGCAGTGTCTTTATAAATTAAAGGGAGGCTTTTATAGGAAGTATCATTTTTCAAATCCTCAATGGTTAAATTTAATGGATTACCTGTTGACGCAAAAAAGAAATACTTCCCTCCCGGTGTAAAGTGCGGGGACAGCTCCTGTCCGGAGGTATTGAAGCCTTTGCCAAGGTTCACAGGTTCGCTCCAGTTATCATCCTCATCCCTGAAGCTGACGTAATAGTCGCTGTCGCCAAATCCATCTTCACGGTAAGCAGAGAAGACCAAAATGGATTCATCACGATTGATGCAGGCATTAAAAGGGTTGTCTTTTGAATTTATGATCTCAGGCAATTTTTCCGGCTCCTTAAACCGGCCACTATCAAACCGGGCCCTGTAAATGTCACTGCGTGTCATTGCCGAATCATTCCGTACAAAATACAAAGTGCCATCTCTCGTAACAGAGGGATATGCCTCCAGATTTTTGGTATTGACCGGTGCTCCAATATTTTGCGGTTCACTCCAGCCCTCCATGGATTTAAATGTATACCAGATATCAAAATCATATTCACCCTTTTCTACCCCTTCCACGGGTCGATTGGAGATAAAATACAACCCTTTGCTCCACCGGGCAAAACAAGGTTCCATATCATTGTATTCGCCTGAGAAAGAAGCTACTTCAGGCTCAATCCAATGATCATCTGCTTCATAAGTATACATAATAACATATTTATCATCGGTGAACCTCGTAAAAAAGAGATCCTTTCCATTTCCTGAAAAGGCGACATCACGCTCATTAAGTCCTGTAGAGATAACCCCCGGAGCAAACAAGCGAGGTACGCTTTCCGGCAGTTGCTCACCAACATAAGCACCACTTATAGAAAGAGGCTCGTTTTCTTTTTGTTTGCCATCAGTTTTTTGATTGCAGCTCATCAATAAAACGCATGCTGCACTTATTAGGATTGAGTAAGTATTGTAGTATTTCATCAGTTTTTTCTACAAAGATATAATTACTTTGCGCTTCGGGGCCCTTGTGGGGATAACTAATTCAAGGCAGTTGACGGTCGGCAGTTGACAGTCG
>JAUXII010000133.1 GCA_030621075.1 Lentimicrobiaceae bacterium | reverse complement strand
ACGAATATACACCCTTACTGTTAATTCGTCTGGGATATTCAAATTCTTTGCCTTATTCATACAGGCGGAATATTAATGAAATGATTATTAAATAACAAAAATTATGAAATACATTTTTTTGCTTAGCATCTTTCTTCTTTTTGTAATAACTATTATTGTACTGTTTTCTCTTTTATCTTGTGCATTTAATAAAAAAGTGGCAAATGAAATATCGACAATAATGAAACAAAAAGATACAACCAAAATCTCCGTAATTGGAAAGGAGCAACTTAATGATCTGCCATATCCGGTTGCAAAATGGTTAAACCTGTCGGGGATGATTGGTAAAGAAAAAATAAACACTGTCTGGCTTAGCCAAAAAATCAGGATGAAAATGAAACCCGGACAAAAGGAGTGGAATGAAGCAGTTGCCGAACAATATTTTTCAATAGAAAACCCTGCGTTTATATGGAAAGTAAAAATGAATATGTCACCGTTTATTAAAGTAACAGGAAGAGATAAGTTTATTGATGGAAAAGGCGAGATGCTTATAAAAATATTTTCTATACTGAATATTGTAAATGAAAAAGGCGAAAAAATGGATGAAGGTGCGCTGCAACGCTTTCTCGCTGAAATTGTTTGGTTTCCGTCAGCAGCACTAAGTCAGTATATAACATGGGAAGCAATAGATTCCCTGTCAGCAAAAGCTACAATGAATTACAAAGGAACAACCGGTTCAGGCACTTTTTATTTCAACGAACAGGGAGACTTCGTTAAATTCAGTACTCTCAGATATAAAGACAATGAAGCTGATGCCCAACGATATGAATGGATAGTAACAGTAAAAGAACATTCAATGATGAACGGCATCAAAACACCAACAAAAATAGAAGTAACCTGGATGCTTGAAAACGGAAATTGGACATGGTTAGATTTGGAAATTACTGATATCCGCTATAATAGCAGTATAGAAATTAATTAAGAAGACTCTTGGTTTTAGAAATAGAACGCGGATGACACGGATTGCTCAATGGAAGGGAAAAGAATATCCAACCATAATCTATCATCACGGCAGCGGTGAAAATCCTTATGACAGGAGTTTCAATAGTATATTCCCGGTAAAAAAAAAATAAATCAGGTAGCTCTTATTCCCTTCCCTGTTCATTCCAAGGAAGGAAGCCATTCATAATTTTCCCAATATTGGTTTCTATTTGCAAAAATAATCATTTGTGTGAATACCATTTTGCATGGAGCATTGAAATGGATTGGACCATTATTCTAAAACACTATAGATCCGATCTACTACTGTCTCAAATTTCAGTTCACTCATTTTCGTCAAGTATCGCTGAGAAAAAAAACTTAGTTATATTTGTCATTCAAGGCACACACAAGAAAGAAACGCTATTAAAACAGGCGTTTATTCAAAACATTGGGCCTATTAATAAATTAAATGGAAGATCCAATAGCAGGAATAATTACGATTAGCTTTTGCGGGCTATTTTATTGGATTGCATGGAGGCAATTTAAAAATAGAAAAATTTTCCTTGCCATTTCACTTTTGATGCTATGTGGTTTAATCCTGAGAATATATGTTTCAGCAGATTTTTTCTTGCATGCCTGGGATGAATGTTATCATGCTTTAGTTGCAAAAAACCTGATTGAACACCCTTTAAAACCTACTTTATATGATAACCCGGTCCTTCCATATGATTTCAGGAACTGGTCAGGCAATCATATCTGGGTACATAAACAACCTTTGCCATTATGGACGATGGCTATGAGTCTTTGGGTGTTTGGTGTGAATGAAATTGCGCTGCGGTTGCCTTCCATTCTATTAACGACCATTGGAATTTTATTGACTTATCAAATTGGTCAGATTCTATTTAACCGAAAAGTCGGATTTATAGCAGCTTTTCTCTATTCAATTCATGGACTAATCATAGAAGTGACAGGGGGACGGGTTGCAACTGACCACATTGATGTCTTCTTTCTTTTTTTTATCGAATTAGCTGTTTTATTTTCTCTTCAATTTGCTCGGAATAAAAAAGTTCTTTATAACATTCTTTGCGGTATCAGCATAGGGGCTGCAATTCTCTCAAAGTGGCTACCAGCCCTTATTGTCCTTCCTATATGGCTTATTCTGGTAGTAAACTTTAAAAATTTCACTTTGAAACAAATTGTTTTTCATTTTTCAATCTTATGTCTAACAATACTAGTGATTTCCCTGCCATGGCAACTATATATACATTCAGCCTTTCCAATCGAATCAAACTGGGAAAACGCTTTTAGTATTAAACACATTACAGAGGTATTAGAACATCATGGAGGACCATTCTACTATCATTTCGATAAGATGAGAATAATATACGGAGAGCTGATTTATATCCCCATTGTTTGGTTCTTTTATAAAACATTAAAAAGGTGGAAAAACTTTAAAAGGTGGTCTTTGACAATCTGGGTACTAATTCCTTTTTTATTTTTTTCATTGGCTAATACTAAAATGCAAGGGTATACTCTTTTTACTGCTCCGGCAATTTTTATTATTACTGCTTTGTTTTGGCAATACCTGTATACTTATAGAAATCGTTTTAAATACAAATGGTTAAGCTATATCGTTCTGATTTTACTAATTGCGTTACCCATAAGATACTCGATAGAAAGGATAAAACCTTTTCAAAGTAGAAATCGAAATCCACAATGGGTTCAAGACATAAAACACCTAAATGAAATAGATGATGGCCCGAAAAAGATAATATTCAATGTTGATTCTCCAATTGAAACAATGTTTTACACAGATTTTGTAGCTTACAAGTCTATCCCAAACACAAACACTATTAAGAAATTAAGCATGAAAGGATATCATATATATATAAACGATCAAGGGGGGCTTAATGAGGAATTGAAAAATCTAAAAGAAATTGAAATAGTAAAACTAACAGGGCGCAATAATTAGAAACCTCAAAATACATTTTAAACCAGGCAGGGTGCAGGAGTTTTCAACCGCCATGAATGTATCTAACGTAAAAAAAGTTGCATAGACTGGAAAAATGTACAGATTTCAACTATTGAGGAAGAAATAAATTATATCACTCCCTGGTCGAGCATGGCATTGGCCACTTTAAGGAAGCCTGCGATATTAGCTCCTTTTACATAATTGATATAGCCATCATCATCTCTTCCATGTTCCATGCATGTTTCATGAATACTTACCATGATATGATGCAGTCTCTCATCAACTTCTTCTGATGGCCAACCCAGCTTCATAGCATTCTGCGACATTTCCAGTCCTGAAGTAGCCACACCACCAGCATTCACAGCTTTTCCGGGGGCAAAAAGAACTTTGGCTTCCTGGAATATTTCAATAGCTTCAGGTGTACTTGGCATATTTGCTCCTTCAGCTACACAAGTGCAACCATTATTAATAAGATTCTGTGCATCATCTTTCCCAAGCTCATTTTCTGTAGCACAAGGTATTGCAATATCACATTTCACTTCCCATGGGCGTTTACCCTGAAAAAATTTCGCACCCGGAAATTCGTATGAGTAGGGTTTTACGATATCTTCGTTGGATGCTCTCAGCTCCAACATATACTCAATTTTTTCACCAGAAATACCATCAGGGTCATAAATATAACCATCAGGGCCTGAGATGGTTAACACTTTCCCGCCAAGTTGGTTTATTTTAGTAACAGCACCCCAGGCAACATTACCAAATCCTGATAATGCAAACGTTTTACCATCAATTGATTCGCCTTTTGAAGCAAGCATCTCCTTAACAAAATAGACAGCACCAAAACCGGTTGCCTCTGGCCGGATAAGGCTACCTCCCCAGTTAATTCCTTTTCCTGTTAACACCCCTGTATGCTCTCTCTTAAGCTTTTTATACATTCCATATAAAAAACCTATTTCCCTGCCTCCAACGCCAATATCACCAGCCGGCACATCCGTATCCGGGCCAATGAACTGCCAAAGCTCCAGCATAAACGATTGGCAAAACCGCATGATCTCTGCGTTGGATTTTCCTTTTGGATTAAAGTCAGATCCACCTTTTCCGCCACCCATAGGTAAGGTGGTAAGGCTGTTCTTAAAAATCTGTTCAAATCCCAGGAACTTAAGAATACTCAAATTAACACTGGGGTGAAATCGCAATCCCCCTTTGTATGGGCCGATAGCATTATTAAACTGAACCCTGTAACCAAGGTTTACCTGAATATTGCCATTATCATCTGCCCATGGCACTTTAAATGTGAATATCCTGTCGGGCTCAATAACCCGGTCAAGTATCCCTGCTGATTCAAACTGGGGGTTCTCATCATAAACATCTTCAATCGATTCAAGAACTTCTCTAACAGCCTGATGATACTCCATTTCACCGGGGTGTTTCTTTTCAAGGTCGTTCATTATTCTTTCTATATCCATCACTTTATTATTTTAAGTTAATATATTTCTCCATCCTTCTGTTAATAAAATAACAATGTTTTTCTTATAACAGCGCAAAGATATTTTTTATTGTTTGATTAATTTTAAAAAAAACAAAAATATTTTTCAATATTCTGACGGAGGTGATCTTCGGTCTCCTTCTCATCTCATCCCCTCCCGTTTCCCGTCTC
>JAUXII010000064.1 GCA_030621075.1 Lentimicrobiaceae bacterium | reverse complement strand
TACAGGGGATTATATGAAAATAAATCCCATTTTATTCAGAGTATTCCTTACGCTTTAAAAAACCTTGAATGGTTGTTGGCCAATATTTCATTGCCTGTTGATCTTCCCGAGCTATGGCCTGCATTGCAACAAATATTGAGAAATGAAGATCAGTTTACTCATTCAGATGACAGGCAGGGTTTAAAAGTGATTGTTAACAGCTTTTCTTTTAAAAAGGGAATTCCAAAAGACAAGTCAGGCCATGGAGGGGGCTTTGTTTTTGATTGCAGGGCTTTGCCCAATCCGGGCAGGGAGGAGAAGTACAGGTTTCTCTCCGGAGTGGATCAACCCGTATCTGAATTTCTCAATGCCCAATCCGAAGTAGAAACATTTCTTAAAAGTATCTATACAATTATCGATCAATCTGTTGAAACATACCTTAACAGAGGCTTTTCAAATTTAATGGTTAGTTTTGGATGCACTGGTGGCCAGCACCGGTCGGTGTTTTGTGCCGAAAGACTAAAGCAACATCTCAAAGAAAAATTCTCGATTGACGTTTCACTTAGGCATCGTGAAGAAGTGAATTGGGTTAGGAAGTAATTTGAGAATTGAAGGAACATTGAAACAAGTTAGGTTTAATTGGGTTAAAAAAATAAAATATTATTTCCCAATAAGGAAACATTTCATTATCTTTGTACGTAAATAAAATTAGTAGAATTGATAGAAAGATTTGATATTGTATTACTGGAAGAAGTGAAGAACTTTCTTGAATCATTAGATAAAAAGGTAAGGGACAAGATACTTTTCAATCTTTGGAAAACAAAAAGGGCCAATAATCCAGAACTATTTAAAAAGTTAAGTGATCAAATTTGGGAGTTCAGAACAAAATATCAAAAACAACAATTCAGATTGCTTGCTTTTTGGGATAAGAGAGATAATAAAAACACTCTTGTAATATGTACACACGGTTTTATTAAAAAGACCCAGAAAGTTCCAAGTAAGGAAATTGAAAAGGCAATCAAAATTATGACAGAATTTTTAAATGAATAATAAAACAAGGATCATGAAAAATACAAGGTTTAAAACTTATTCTCTTGATGAAATAACAGATGAATTCATTGGAATAAAAGGGACGCAGGAACGAAATAAATTTGAATTCGAATTAAAGATGGATTTAATTGGAGAAATGATTAAAGATACTCGCAAAGAGATGAAATTAACTCAGGAGGAGCTTGGGAAATTGGTTGGAGTTCAGAAGGCCCAGATTTCAAAAATAGAAAACAATACAAAAGACGTAAGATTTTCAACAATAATGAAAGTCTTTGACGCATTAAAAGCGAAAGTTATATTTTCCATTGAGTTCGATAAAGACAGTAAATTATCTATAGCATAAGAAGAAAATCCAACTAAAACCATATGCAAGCAATGATCCTGGCAGCAGGTATTGGCTCAAGATTAAAACCATTAACTGATAATAAGCCAAAGGCGTTGATAGAGGTTAATGGAATCCCAATGCTGGAAATCATAATCAAACGATTAATCCGCTTTGGATTTACAAAGATTATCATCAATGTTCATCACCTGGCACACCAGGTAATTGATTTTCTGAAAGTAAATGATAATTTTGGGATTAAGATCCTGATTTCTGATGAAAGTAATCAGTTGCTGGATACCGGCGGGGCTATATTTCATGCCAGGCAGCTCATCGGTAATGACCTTCCGTTGTTGATCCATAACGTTGACGTTTTGACGGAGATAGATTATCACGAATTCTATAATTTTCATATAAAAAGCGATGCCCTGGTTTCACTTGCCATACAAAAGCGCTCAACCAACAGGTATTTTTTATTTGATGAAAATAGTATCCTTTGTGGTTGGAAGAATGTTAAAACGGGTGAAACGAAACAGGGCAGAAAAACCCCTGATCAGGCCGTTCCAATGGCCTTTAGTGGTGTTCATATAATTGGCCCCGGTTTTTTTGAAAAAGCCCTGGCAAATAATTGCCTTCCTTCCGATAGTGTTTGTTTTTCCATTATTGATGTTTATCTTTGTTTGGCTGCCCGGAATAAAATTAATGCTTTCGATCACACCGGAACACTTTTTTTGGATATGGGCAAGCATGAAAACCTGCAAGAAGCAGCGCGCATATTGAAAAATAGTATTTAAATAAAACAAAAACCGTGTCAGTTTTTCTTGATAAGATCAGTTCATATTTAATTGATAATCACTTAGATTCGCTGGACAAGGTTTGTGTTGTGCTTCCCAACAGAAGAGCAGGGCTTTTTCTGAAAAAGTACCTGTCGCAGCGGATCAATAAACCGATATGGATGCCAACGGTTTTTGGGGTTGAGGATTTTATTCTTGAATACTCAGGCTTTCAGTTATTGGATCCTGTTGCACTCCTTTTCGAATTATATGAGACACACCGGGATGTGGAAAAAGAAAATGCTGATACTTTCGATGAGTTTATTCACTGGGGTAAGGTTTTGTTAAGTGATTTTAACGAGATTGATCAATACCTTATTGATCCTAAAAAGCTATTTTCTTACTTGAATGATGTTAAAGCAATGGCTGTGTGGAACCTGGACCAAAAACCATTGACACCATTTGAAAAAAAATACCTGAAGTTTTTTAACTCATTGTATCAGTATTATTCGCTGTTTTCAACTAAGCTTCTTGAAAAAAAACAAGTATACAAAGGACTTGCATACAGAATCCTCTCAGAAAATATCGAAGCGGTTGAAAAGAAACTTCCCTTTCAAAAAGTAATATTCTCCGGGTTTAACGCCTTGACCACATCTGAAGAGCAGATCATTAAATTTTTGATTTCAACAGGGAAAGCTGAAATTTTTTGGGATATTGATGAGTATTATTTTAAGAACCCGGATCAGGAAGCCGGTAAGTTTTTCAGGGAGTATGACAGAAAAACGGGCTTTGGACATTTTCGGTGGGTTGCTGATAATTTCCATGATTCCGATAAAGAGATCACGGTCATTGGCGTCCCTCAGAAAATTGGCCAGGCTAAAATAATGGGTGAAGTGCTTTCTACTTATAAAGATTCCGGTATGGAATTAGAAAAAACGGCCGTTGTTTTGGCCGATGAAACCCTTTTGAACCCTGTTTTGAATTCCCTGCCACCTGAAATAGAGGATTTTAATGTTACCATGGGGTATTCGTTACGATACACACCATTGTATGAATTATTCGAATCAGTTTTTGCGCTTCACGAGAATGCAGAACGCTTTTCTCATTTACCTTCTTCCCGAACATTTCGTTTTTACTATAAGGATGTATACCGTGTACTGAACCATCCGTATTTAATGTTCATCGCTGAAACTCCTGATACTGTTCGTGGAATCATCAATGATTTTCAGGCTGGTAATCATGTTTTTTTAAGCGAAAAGGATCTTGAAAATGCATTTGATAAGAAGTTTGCAGACCATAATAAGCTTCTTCAGACTATTTTTATTAGATGGAATAATAGCCCCGGGAAAGCATTGGAAACCATTACAATTTTGATTGAGACTTTAAGGGATAAATTATTGATTAAGGGCAAAGAGAATAAGAATAGTGATATCGAACTGGAATACCTTTATCATTTTTCCCTCATTTTTAAGCGCATCAGAACGCTACTCGTCCAGTACCCGGTAATTGATACGGTAAGCAATCTGCGCAGCATTTATAAACAAGTAGTTGGTGCTTCGTCCATTCCTTTTTACGGAGAGCCGTTGAAGGGGCTACAGGTTATGGGTATGCTTGAAACCAGAACACTTGGTTTTGAAAATATTATTCTTTTATCGGTAAATGATGATATCATTCCTTCAGGGAAAAGTATAAATAGTTTTATCCCTTTTGATATTAAGCGGGATTTTAAGTTACCAACATACCGGGACAGGAATGCCATTTTTGCCTATCATTTTTATAGATTGTTGCAACATGGGAAGCGGATATTTTTGTTGTACAATACTGAAAGCGATTCGCTTGGCGGTGGCGAGAAGAGCCGGTTTATTACCCAGCTTCTTCATGAGCTCCCCATTTACAATCCGGAGATAAAAATAACGGAAAAGCTATTTCATTTACTTCCTCAGAAAGAAAGCAGGGATTTTACAATCACCATAGAAAAAGATGAACATATTAATGAACTTTTATTAGAAAAAGCAGAAAAAGGATTATCCCCTAGTTCATTAAATGTATACAGAAACTGTTCTTTGCAGTTTTACTTCCAGTATATTGCCAGGCTGAGAGATATTGACGAAGTTGAAGAAACAATCGAAGCAGCTACACTTGGCACAGTTGTTCATGAGGTGATGCGTGAATTGTACTATCCGTATATTGACAACGTGCTTACACCGGAAATGGTGACAAAAATGATTTCCGAAGTGGCTGCGATAACGGATAAGGCATTTAGACAGCATTATAGAGGCGGAGACCTTCATTATGGTAAAAACCTGCTTATTGTTAATGTGGCCAGGCGTATAATAACCAATTTTTTGAAAAAGGAGATCTCATTTCTTGAATCGATTGGTAAGAAAGGCGACTTGCTTACCATTATCCATTTGGAGGAACCCCTTGATACTATTTTTCCGGTGGATATTGGCGATTCGAAGATTGAGGTTAAGATTAAAGGCACTACTGACCGGATTGATAAACAGGCCGATGTTTACCGGGTTATCGATTACAAGACGGGGAGAGTTAAACCGGGTGATTTGAAGATAAAAGATTGGGAATCCATGGAGAGTGACCCGCGGAATGATAAAAGTTTTCAGGTGCTGACTTATGCTTTTCTTTTCCTGTCGCAACCCGGGTTTAGCAATGCAAAGGTAAAACCGGGTATTATCTCTTTTAAGTCTCCCAGTGCAGGCTTGATGGATGTTAAACTTCCTGATACAAAGTTAATTAATAGTGATTCGTTGGATGAATTCCGGGTTATTCTGGGAAATCTTCTTTCAGAAATTTTTGATAAGCACACTCCTTTTTCCCAGACCCCGGAACCGGATAATTGCAAATGGTGTCCTTTCAAAGGCATCTGTAACAGGTAACGGCCTTGTTTGAGACCTTTCTCATTTTTTATTGGTTATTTTTTATTTCTGATTAAACTTTCTGATTAAACTTCCTAATTTTCATTCCTCATTATCAAATCCCATTTGATCTCATACGAGGTAGTATCAAAAGTCCTTTTATTAGGTTCTCACAGATATCACAGATTTTCACAGAAAACACAAGTACCATATATACAGGTAATTAGTATTTTGATAAATCTGTGTAGATCTGTGAAAACTTGTCCGCCCTCTATCGGATCAGTGTGAACTTCTTCTTTCGTGCCTGTCAGGTGTTACACCTGACAGTTCAATCAATCTTAATAATTTTACTACTATGCCTATAATCACCAATAATAACACGAAAGAAATAAATCCCCGGGATCCAATCACTGCCATCAATAGTTAATATTTGAGCATTCCCGGGATCTGTGAATTCCATCTTTTTTAAAAGTGCACCTTTTATGTCGAAAACAACCAGAGAGCAATTATTAGATTTAACAGATGAATTAATCTTAAAATAGAGAGATTCAACAAATGGATTGGGAAACAGATCCACTTTTGTATTATCTGTTTTACTACTAATTACCGAGACTGTAGGGTTAATACTTCTATACAAGGTATTATCTCCAATGGCATATAAGTATTGATCAGGAGACAAGCAAAGATGGTCAATATCATTTGAAAGTAACCCTGAATTTAGAAGTGTCCAGGACTGTCCGTAATCCGAAGAAAATAAACACCCACCAGGTACTCCTCCATCATAGTGACACCCGATGTAAATTTCATTATTTTGGGTTATAATAATTGCAGCCACCGCAACATTACCTTGTAGTAACGTCCAATTATGCCCTGTTTGGCTTTTTTCAAAAATGCCCAAAATATATCCGGTTGATCCGGCATATAGGGTGCCAAATGAATTAATAGCAAGAGCTTTTATATAATGATTATGTAATCCGTTTAACTTCCATGTATCACCGCTGTCCGATGACTGATAAACGCCACCTCCGTACTCTACGTAGTCAGTTGTGCCGGCATAAACTGTACCATCAGAGGTTACTGCAAAATCGTTTGTGCCTTCATTGTCAAATAAAGCAAATACGGTATCCCAGGTTTCTCCATAATCCGTCGACCGAATAACTCCAAATGGGCCCTGCCCACCAGCAAATATTAGACCGGAGGATACCGG
>JAUXII010000041.1 GCA_030621075.1 Lentimicrobiaceae bacterium | reverse complement strand
GAGTCCTGGTCTCTTATCGATCCACCGGGTTGAATAACTGCTGTAATTCCTGCATTATATGCAATCTCAACTGAGTCGGCAAATGGAAAAAAGGCATCGGAAGCCATTACAGCTCCCTTGAGATCGAAACCAAATACTGTGGCTTTTGTTATAGCCTGTTTCAAGGCATCAACCCTGGAAGTTTGTCCCACTCCACTGGCAATAAGTTGTTTGTTTTTTACCAGAACAATAGCGTTTGATTTTGTATGTTTCACGAGTTTATTGGCAAAAATCAGGTCATCATTTTCTTTTTCTGACGGGGCAACAGTTGTCACTACTTTTAAATCTTTTACTCCCTCCGTTTTCATATCTTTTGCTTGTTCTATTACCCCATTAAGTACAGATTTAAACTGTTTTGCTTGAAAAACGTAAGAGTTTTTTTGCAAGATAATCCTGTTTTTTTTACTTTTGAGCAGGTCAAGGGCATTTTTTTCATAACCCGGTGCCAGTATTATTTCGAAAAACAGTTTATTGATCTCATTAGCCGTAACCAGATCAACAATATCATTGGTAATCAAAACCCCTCCAAAAGCTGAAACCGGATCACCAGCCAACGCATCTTTCCAGGCATCAAGTAACTGTGGCCGGCTGGCAATCCCACAAGCATTGTTGTGCTTTAAAATAGCAAAACTAACCTCATCAAATTCTTCGATCAGGTTAATGGCAGCATCCAGGTCGCCTATGTTATTATACGAAATAGCTTTTCCATGAAGCTGTTTAAAAACATCTTCCAGGTTTCCATAAAATAGTCCATCCTGATGCGGATTCTCACCGTATCGCAGAGAGGTTGAAGTTATTATACTCTTTTTGAAAATATTAGTTTCACTCTTTTTATTAAAATGATGAAAGATCATGGTATCGTAATGAGACGAAATATTAAAAGCCCGGGTTGCAAAATATTTCCGGTCCGATAATGAAGTAACCCCCTTTTTTTCTTTAAGCAGATCTAATAAAGTTCCATACAAACCTGAGGAAGGAACGATTAAAACATCGTTGAAGTTTTTTGCAGCCGCACGGATCAGTGATATCCCCCCGATGTCAATTTTTTCTATGATTTCACTTTCATCATTTGTAGAGGCCACCGTTTCTTCAAATGGATAAAGGTCAACAATGACTAAATCAATGCCAGGAATTTCATAGTTAAGCATATCTTGTTGATCCTTAGCATGTTCTCTGCGACTTAATATTCCTCCAAAAATTTTTGGATGCAGTGTTTTTACACGTCCTCCGAGAATAGACGGATACCCGGTAATTGATTCAACTGGAGTGACCTGTATCCCAAGGTCATTTATGTATTGCTGAGTACCTCCGGTTGAGTAGATTTGAATACCTTGTTCATTCAGGATTTTTGCTACTGCATCAAGTCCATCCTTATAGTAAACCGAAATAAGTGCACGTTTAATTTTTTTATCACCGGTCATAGATTTAAGTTTTAGCAAAGTGTTTGTTTTGATTATCAATGAGGTTGTTACCCGTTAGCAATTATATTTTGCAATTTTATTAAAAATCAATTCAAGAAACAATGAAGCTACATTATTTATTTTTCAGTTTTTATTGTAGTTTTACATGATCTAACGAAAAGGATAAATTTAGCCCATATTTTATGCTGTTTATTAAGTTGGTCATCGAGAGTTTTTTGTTTGCTATCAATGCCATTATTGTTAATAAAGTTCGAACAATTCTTTCATTGCTGGGCATAACCATTGGAATTTTTTCAATTATTTCAGTCTTTACTGTTTTTGATTCAATGGAGATCTCTTTAAAGAACAGCCTTGAATCATTAGGCGATGATATAGTATTTATTACTAAATGGCCATTAATAGGCACGTCTAATACACCCTGGTGGAAATATTATAACCGCCCACAACCTTCGGTCAACGAATTGAAAGAGATACAGCGCAGGAGTACAACTACTGAAGCGGCAGCTATTATGTTCTCGTTAAGAAAGACAGTTAAATTTGAAAGCAATCATATTAAAAATGCTTCGGTACAAGCCGCTTCTCATGATTATGATAAGGTTATCTATTTTGAACTAAGGGATGGCCGGTACTTCACAACACTTGAGTCGCATGCGGGTAACCCTATAGCCATTATCGGATCTGATATTGCTGAAAACCTGTTTAAGGGGCTTAACCCAATTGGACGAAGGATCAACGTGATGGGCAGGAAGCTGGAGGTGATTGGAATTATTAAAAAAGAAGGATCTGATGGATTTGGCAACTCACACGATGATGTTGTGTTGATTCCTGTCCAGCTGGCCAGAACCATGGTCGATGTCAGAAAAGTTGGTATGACAATCATGATAAAAGCACTACCTGATGTTTCGGTCGACGCATTAAAAGACGAGCTGACCGGAATTATGCGTTCTATTAGAAAGCTGAAACCTAAGGCAGAAAATGATTTTGACATAAACGAAATCAGTATGTTGACTTCCTTTATTGAAGAAATTTTTGCTGTGATATCAGTGGCTGGATGGATCATTGGTGGTTTTTCATTGTTGGTTGGGGGTTTTGGTATTGCCAATATCATGTTTGTTTCTGTGAAGGAACGGACCAGCCAGATTGGCATACAAAAATCTCTTGGTGCAAAAAATTATTTCATTCTTTTACAATTTGTTTTTGAATCATTTTTTCTTTCACTCTTTGGGGGCATTATTGGGTTGGGCCTGGTGTTTATTGGAGCATTACTTGCGGAAAACGCTATTGGTATAGATTTGATCTTAACCAGTGAAAATGTCCTCATTGCCCTATTTGTTTCCGGGTCTATTGGCTTGGTTTTTGGATTTATTCCCGCCTATTCAGCAGCAAAACTTGATCCTGTAAAAGCCATGCGGTCCACTTTTTGAACAAAAAAGGGTAACAAATTCGTTTTTTTCCGATTAATATCAAAAATAATTTGATTTCTTTTTTGAATATAAAAATTAATCAGTAAGTTTACAGAGACAAAAAACCGAACCATGAAGAAACGGTGGAAACTAAAGAAACCGGGTGATTATGAAAGGGTTAACCATCTGGCCGAAAGGCTTGGGGTAGATAATAATATTGCAAATATGCTCGTTCAACGTGGTATCTTTAATTTTGATGAGGCAAGAGCATTTTTCAGGCCGGATCTTAATTCTCTCCATGATCCGTTTTTGATGAAAGATATGGACAAAGCCGTTGCCCGTATTGAGCATGCAATAAATAACAATGAAAAAATTCTTATCTATGGTGATTATGACGTGGATGGCACAACTGCTGTTTCGTTGGTTTATACTTTTTTAAAGCAGTTCAGTTCACAAATTGATTTTTATATCCCTGATCGCTATTCAGAGGGTTATGGAATCTCTTATCAAGGTATAGATTATGCTGATCAGAATAACTTCAAACTGATTATTGCCCTTGATTGTGGAATTAAAGCGGTTGAGAAAGTCGCTTATGCAAAAACACTTAATGTTGATTTTATCATTTGCGACCATCATCGTCCAGGTGATAATTTACCTCTTGCCAGTGCAGTTTTAGATCCCAAACGAGATGATTGCAATTACCCGTTTAAAGAGTTATCAGGGTGTGGTGTAGGATTTAAACTGATTCAGGCATATTCTATTAAGAAAAATCTCCCCGTTGAAAACCTGGAAAAATATCTCGATTTTGTTGTGGTTAGCATTGCGGCTGACATTGTTCCAATTACAGGCGAAAACAGGACATTAGCGTACCATGGGCTGAAATTAATAAATTCAGAACCCAGGCCTGCCTTTGAAGCTATTTTAAAGCATAGCAATGTTGTTCGAAATGTTGATTCTGACAATCCCAATGTCTTTTTCTTTAACCGGGAACTAAGTATTACTGATCTTGTTTTTTTAATTGGCCCACGAATCAATGCTGCAGGAAGAATCGAAAGTGGAAGAAATTCTGTTCAATTATTGATCAGCGAAAATATGTCGTATGCCACTAAATTAGCCGATCAGATCGACCTGTTTAATACGGAAAGAAGACACCTTGATGCACTGGCCACTCAACAGGCACTTGAGTTTATTGCTAACGATGAAAAACTAATCAAGAAAACAACTACCGTTGTGTATGACCCATCCTGGCATCAGGGGGTTGTTGGTATTGTTGCTTCCAGATTAACGGAAACATATTACAGGCCCACTATTGTTTTAACAAAAGCCAATGGTTTAATTACCGGATCAGCCCGATCGGTTAAAGATTATGATATTTATGATGCAATTGACGCCTGTAATGATTTGTTAGAGCATTTTGGAGGACATAAGTATGCTGCAGGGCTATCACTTAAAGAAGAAAACCTTGAAAAATTCATGATCAGGTTTGAAGAATATGTGATGTCAACTATTTCTGAGGAATTGTTAACACCGGAGATTGAAATTGATCTAAAAATTAACCTGAACGAAATTACTCCGAAGTTTTATCGGATTTTAAGACAGTTTGCCCCATTCGGCCCGGGCAATATGAAACCGGTTTTCCTTACAGTAGGTGTTGCTGATACCGGGTATGGGAGGATAGTAGGAAAAAACCATCTTAAATTAACAGTAGCCCAACCACAGATAAGGAGTTTTTTCTATCCGGCAATTGCCTTCCAACAGGGGGATTTTATAAGTTTTATCGATGAAGACTTTCCTTTTAATATTTGCTATCATATTGAAGAAAACGAGTGGAATGGGAATGTTACACTCCAACTTAACATAAAAGATATGCAGAGACTCGATAAAACATTGCCATAATTAAGGAAATACTGCAGTACTTTGTAATTTTTTAGTCCTGACTTCTAATTGCTTGCTAAATTTCTTATTATCCATTCTTATAACTAAAACCAGGTAATCATAGTCCTGACAATCAATACTACGCCTGAGCCAATCAATAGGATGCCGACAATCCGGTTGAGCCAAAGCATGGTTCTGGGGCGCAAGTGTTTTTTGATTTTATTGCCAATGAATGATTTTAATAAATCGGTTAGAAAGACTGTTCCAATGGTGCCTGCAAAAAAAGATAATACATATTGCAATAGCTTTCCTTCCTCTGCTTTTGATGATACCCATCCCATAGCTGTAAGCCAGAAAAGAAATAAAAAAGGGTTTATCACATTTAAAAAGTAACCCTTGAAAAAATAGGTTAATGGGCCGGGCCTTCTCGTGGGGGTTTTGTATTTACTGCTTCTTCTTAACAGAATTTCAGGCTTTCGGGTGGAAGTAAAAAAACCGAAGCTTAAAAGAACAATACCGCCAATTAAACCAATGTATAATTTATTTTCGGGGTTGTCGAAAATAAATGAAGCCCCCAGATAACAAATAGCAATCAGGGTGATATCACTTAACGAAATGCCAAGGGCCATAAAAAAACCCTGGGAGAACCCTCGTTGAATGCCTGTTTGTATAATCGCAAAAAATGCAGGCCCAACAGTTATCGAAACGATCAACCCAAGTACAATACCTTCAAAAAAAACAGCTATCATAATTTTAATTACCTTAACCTTGTAAGTTGCTGAGATACTTCTCCCATTTTTTCAATGGTTCATTTTTTAGAATCCTGGGAAATTTATTTTGTCCTCCTTCTTTTCCACAAAGTTTCATCCAATCATAAAACACATCTGCCGGATAAATTTCAACGATCACATCCTTAATAGCTGCTATTCGCTCTACACGATAGTCATCATTAAGAACTTTCAGGTATTCGTCAATCTTATTTCTTGCGACCTTGGGATTAATGGGGTCATTTGTTCCAAGATACCATTTATGTGCAAACATAGAACCATACTTGATTCCGGTAACAGAAAATTCATCAATCCCAATATTGAAATTATCTTCAAGCATTTTGATAGCACGGTTCATGTTTTCCTGCGATAAATGTTCACCACATAGATTCAGAAAATGTTTTGTTCTGCCTGTAATCACAATTTCTTTTAGGTCGATAGATGTAAATTTGATCGTATCACCGATAAGGTATCGCCAGGCTCCGGCATTGGTCGATAACAATAAAGCATATTCTTCATGCTCTTTAACTTCATCAATAGTTAGCGTTGAAGGAGTGGCCAAAATATTACCTTCATTATCGAAATTTTCCTCATTAAAAGGAACAAATTCATAAAATATACCATTGTCCAGGACCAATTCCATCGAATGGGTGTTAGGGCGACTTTGATAGGCAATGAATCCCTCAGATGCCAGATAGGTTTCCATATATGTTAGTGGGCGCGCTAAAAGCTTTTCAAAACTATTAACGTATGGATCAAAAGAAACCCCTCCGTGAACGTAAATAGAAAGGTTAGGCCATATATCATGTATGGTGTTTAAATGATAATGATCAATAATTTTTTTTAACAGGATCTGTAACCAGGCAGGTACGCCAACAATAATCCCAATATCCCAGTTGGGTGCTGATTTAACTATCTCATCCAGTTTAGTTGTCCAATCCCGTTCTTTTGATATTCGTTTCCCCGGTTTATAAAAATGCTGAAACCAAAATGGAATATTACTGGCTGAAATTCCTGAAAGATCCCCTTCGTAATATGTGCCGTTATAATGCAGGTGTGTACTTCCTCCAAGCATCAGCACTCCCTTATCAAAAAAGTTGGGCGGAAAATCGTAATTGACCATTGACAAAAGTTGGCGTATACTGATTTTCTTTATTGCCCGTAACATATCACTTGTTACCGGGATGTATTTACTGGAGGCCTCTGATGTTCCGGAGCTCAAAGCAAAATATTTAATCCTCCCCGGCCAGGTTACATAGGCTTCGCCATTTAATGACCGGTACCACCAATTTGAAAAAATGGAGTTATAATCATGAATGGGAACGTTTTCTTTAAATGCTTTGATAAGATCATCTTGCTTCAAGAGATCAAAAAAGTTGTAGTGTTCTCCAAAATAAGTAAATTGAGCTTTCCGTAACAATTTTCGAAGAACCTTGGTTTGGGCACTAAAACCATCAACCCTCTTGATGTCTTTTGGAATTTTACTTCTGAGTTCAATAGCTTTTTTTATTATGGCACCCATCAATGGCATAAGGTAAAAGTTATAGTTTTAACAAAAATACAATAAATAAAATATCTCCTCTGAAAAAAATTTTAATTTGAAGTCTGTGTATATTTGCATAAAAAAAA
>JAUXII010000246.1 GCA_030621075.1 Lentimicrobiaceae bacterium | reverse complement strand
TACAGGGTTAGCAGGGCTACATTATACAATACAATCGAGCTTTTATTGAACTGCAAGCTTGTTAATAAGCATCAATTTGGTCACAATTCGGCAGAGTTTGAGCGAGCGTATAAATTTAGCAAGCATGATCACTTCATTGATATTGCGAGCGGAGAGGTTATTGAGTTTTATGATTCCAGGATCACAGAAATAAAAAAATACGTTGAAGAAACCTTAAATGTGGAAGTATCACATCATTCTTTAACATTTTACGGAAAGTTAAAAGATAATTAGCCCTGATTGCAGGCATTTTATTATGAAAATTGATGTTTTATTAGGCCTTCAATGGGGAGATGAAGGAAAAGGTAAGATAGTAGATGTTTTAACACCTAACTATAATATTATTACCCGGTTTCAAGGCGGCGCTAATGCCGGGCATACACTTGAAATTGGAGGTGATAAACATATTCTTCATCTAATCCCCTCTGGAATATTTCACAGCGACACTGTTAATGTTATTGGCAACGGGGTGATAATCGATCCTTACATTTTGAACAAAGAGATTGATAACCTTAGGTTGAAAAAGGTTAATGCATTTCAAAATCTATTGGTTTCAAAAAAGGCACATTTAATTTTACCTACTCATCGCTTGCTGGATGCTGTTTATGAACGGGCTAAAGGAAAATTAAAGATCGGATCAACATTGAAAGGCATTGGACCCACCTATACCGACAAGGTTGGAAGGAATGGAATTCGCCTGGGTAATATTACTGACCGTAAATTTATTGATAAGTATAATTTACTAAAAGAAAAGCACTTACGGATTCTAGAATCATATAAATGGGATGAGAAAGATTTTTTGATTGAAGGATTGTCGTTTAGCGATTACGAGAAAAGTTGGTTTGCCGCAATTGAAAATCTAAAATCACTAAAGTTAATTGATAGCGAGTATTTTATTGATCAAAGCCTTGTTGACCATAAGCGCATTTTAGCGGAAGGAGCACAAGGTACTTTGCTGGATGTGGATTTTGGTTCATATCCTTTTGTGACTTCAAGCAGCACTACCTGCTCGGGTGTTTGTTCAGGATTAGGAGTTGCCCCAAATCGTATTGGGGCGGTTTATGGTATCGTTAAGGCGTATTGTACCCGGGTTGGAAGCGGGCCGTTTCCAACAGAACTTTTTGATACAACGGGTGAGAGACTTAGGGATAATGGCAAGGAATTTGGTTCAACAACCGGAAGGCCCAGGCGATGTGGCTGGCTTGATCTGGTAGCACTTAAATATGCAATAATGCTTAATGGAGTCTCAAGCCTTGTGATGACAAAAGCTGATGTATTAAGTGGGTTTGATACGATAAAGGTTTGTACTCATTATAAGGTAAATGGAGAAATTATTAATTACCTCCCTTTTGAAATAATGAATGAAGAAATCGCACCTGTTTATCATGAGTTAAAAGGATGGGAAGCAGATATTTCTAATTTAACCTCATTGAATGAATTACCACAGGAGTTCAATGACTATATGCGATTTATTGAAGATTTTGTTGGTGTTCCTTTTGATATTGTTTCTATCGGTCCCGGGAGGGAGCAAACGCTAATGATCAATAAAAACTTATAAATTTCTTTTTATTTCAACTATTTCGTAACCTTCTACAATATCACCTACTTTTATATCATTAAAATTTTCAATATTTAAACCACACTCATATCCGGTAGTTACTTCTTTAACATCATCTTTAAACCGTTTCAGGGAACCAAGCATACCAGTATAAACCACAATGCCATCACGGATGACGCGTACTTTAGTGTTTCGTGTCACCTTTCCATCCAGCATATAACATCCGGCAATTGTACCTACTTTGGTAATCTTAAATATTTCACGCACTTCAATATTACAGAGAATCTTTTCTTCAGTGTCGGGTGATAACATACCTTCGATTGCGTCTTTAATCTCATTGATTGCGGTATAAATAATTGAGTAGAGCCTTATATCAATCTGCTCTTTTTCTGCTAGTTTCTGGGTGGCAATCGATGGACGGATCTGGAAACCAATAATAATAGCATCTGACGCAGAAGCCAGCATAACATCCGATTCGGTTATTTGACCTACTGATTTGTGGATGATGTTAACCTGAATCTCTTCAGTTGACAATTTTAACAAAGCATCTGACAATGCTTCGACTGAACCGTCAACATCACCTTTTACGATAATGTTCAGCTCTTTAAAGTCACCAATGGCTATACGTCTGCCAATCTCATCAAGCGTAATATGTTTTTGAGTTCTCAAGCCTTGTTCACGCTGTAGCTGAAGACGTTTTGATGCAATGTTTTTCACTTCTTTTTCATCAGTTAATACATTGAAAAGATCGCCAGCGAGTGGGGCGCTATTTAATCCCAGGAGCAAAACTGGTTGAGAAGGTCCTGCTTCCTTTACGACTTGGTTACGTTCATTGTACAGTGCTTTCACCTTTCCATATGCTGACCCGGCCAATACCATGTCACCTACTCTAAGTGTTCCATTCTGAATTAGAATATTGGTTACATAGCCCCTGCCTTTATCAAGAGATGATTCAACAACAGTACCATGGGCTGTTTTTAAGGGGTTTCCTTTAAGCTCAAGCATTTCCGCTTCAAGAAGGACTTTTTCCAACAACAAATCAATATTATCACCTGTTTTTGCTGATATTGCCTGGGATTGGAATTTTCCACCCCAATCTTCAACGAGGATATTCATTTTGGAAAGTCCCTCTAATATTTTATCAATATCTGCATTTGGCTTATCAATTTTGTTAATGGCAAAAATGAGAGGTACGCCAGCAGCCTGAGCATGGTTTATTGCTTCAACAGTTTGAGGCATAATTTTATCATCAGCAGCAATTACAATAATTACCAGGTCGGTCATTTTAGCACCACGTGCCCGCATTGCCGTAAATGCTTCATGTCCGGGAGTATCAAGAAAAGTGATGCGTTTGTTATCTCTTAATTCTACTTCATACGCTCCAATGTGTTGGGTAATGCCCCCCGATTCTCCTGCAATAACATTGGTATGACGAATGTAGTCAAGAAGAGAAGTTTTACCATGGTCAACATGTCCCATTACTGTTA
>JAUXII010000050.1 GCA_030621075.1 Lentimicrobiaceae bacterium | reverse complement strand
TCTTTGACCTCTTTTCTTTCTTGAAAGAAATAAAAAGATCACCATCAGTACAAAAATTATTGACAGGGTTCTCTTAAGAATTGTTCTCATTTTGTTTGTTGTAGCCAGCATGGTATTATCCAGGCAATCCCCATCACACCTGGCTATTGGGTTTAAATAAAATTTGACATCGCCCGGAAAAAAAACCTCTATTCTGATATATGTATCATCAGCATTAAGCTTATAAGATGCAATATTCGTTTTGGTTTTTACGTACCGGGGTATTCCATCCTGCCCAATGAAGCGAATATCATTGGCTTCTTTGGATACTTCAACAACAAGCGTATCATTGTAAATATTAACACTTTTTAAAACCGGCAGGTTTTTTATTTTAACAGCTTTGGCTTCATACGACTCACCAAGAGGCCTTGGTATGTCAGCCCCAAAGGAATTACCTCTTTTCAATGCCTTGATAACATGAGGAGCATCAATTTCAGGCGTGTTAATAAAAGTACAATAATGACCTACCTCATCAGGATTTGTCACATCGTGTGCATCATCATCAGCAAGAATAGTAGCATAATGCCCTGAAGATAAGGCAGCATCCCAATGTTCAAGTGATATTCGATAACCATTTAAAACCTCAATGCCATCATAACCGGAAAGATATTTAAAATCATCAGGAGCATAGCCATGCCTGAGGAGCGGATGGGCTATAAAAACCAGCTCACTTCTTTTATCAAGGAGGTTTAGAATATGTTGTTTGTGGCTCAGGGATTGATAGAGAGGATAATCACGCCATAAAACCTTTTTAGCACCAATCAGAACCTGATGGTTTTTCTTAATACCGTATCCATGTTCATAAACAGGCACATACGATTTCAGATCCTTACCAAACCTGTTTATTTTCTGATAGTCGGAGATGCCGATGACTTCATACCCCAATTTTCCATAAACTTCGAAAATAAGTTCGCTGGGGTTTTTCCTGCCATCTGTAACTCCGCCCCAAACGCGCGATTGAACCTGGAAGTTACCCTTTATCCACGTGGTGCTGTCCATTGAGTCATAAGGGTTATACCATTTCTTTCCGGAAAAAGGCTGAGGCTCAGGAAAATCATATACCGGAGAAAAAAGGTATTGTAGGGCAACAAGCCCTATAATTATAGCAAGCAAATACAATATGGTATTTATAATAAGCTTTAAGATTCGTAAGATCATAATATTACAATGGAATATTCCCATGTTTTTTAGACGGATTGGATTTGCTTTTGTTTTGCGTCATCTCAAGTGCCTGGATCAATTTATAGCGTGTTTGTTTTGGATAAATGATTTCATCAACAAACCCCAGTTCAGCAGCTTTATAAGGGCTTGCAAAGGTACGCTTATAGCCTTCGACGGTCTCTTTTTTCTCTTCTTCTGTTAGCTTATCTTTGTAAATGATATTCACTGCACCTTCTGAACCCATAACTGCAATTTCTGCTGTTGGGTAAGCATAATTAATATCAGCGCCGATATGTTTACTTGACATCACATCGTATGCGCCGCCATAGGCTTTTCTTGTAATCAGGGTAATTTTAGGTACAGTTGCTTCGCTGAATGCATAGAGAAGTTTAGCACCATGTTTAATGATCCCTCCAAATTCCTGAGCTGTTCCCGGAAGGAAGCCAGGAACATCAACAAAAGTTATTAACGGAATATTAAAAGCGTCGCAGAATCTAACAAATCTGGCACCTTTAATAGAGGAGTTAATATCAAGTACACCTGCCAGGAATTCCGGCTGATTGGCAACCATCCCAACGGGTCTTCCATCCAATCTGGCAAACCCCACAATGATATTTTTTGCATAATGAGGCATAACTTCAAAAAAATGTCGATCGTCAACAACTGTTGTTATGATCTCTTTCATATCGTACGGTTTGTTTGGATCGGAAGGGACAAAATCCTGTAATATTTCATCTTCACGATGGATATTATCGGTACAGGGTTTCCTGGGAGGATCTTCCAGGTTATTTGCAGGGAGAAAAGTCATCAACTCTCTAACCATCATCATACATTGTTCATCATTTTCAGCTATAAAGTGGGCTACTCCACTGGTTGAGTTATGTGTCATTGCACCACCCAGTTCTTCCTTTGTAACTTCTTCATGCGTAACTGTTTTAATAACATCAGGGCCTGTAACAAACATATAGCTTGAATCTTTCACCATAAAAATAAAATCGGTCATGGCAGGCGAATAGACAGCTCCACCTGCACAAGGGCCCAGAACTGCAGATATCTGAGGAATAACACCTGATGCCATCACATTAAGATAGAAGATATCAGCATACCCCCCAAGGCTATCCACCCCCTCCTGAATACGCGCACCACCCGAATCATTCAAACCAATAACCGGAGCTCCCATTTTCATTGCAAGGTTCATGATTTTCAATATTTTATCGGCATTTGCACGGCTTAATGTTCCTCCAAAAACTGTAAAATCCTGAGCAAACACATAAGTTAACCTGCCATCAATTTTCCCATATCCAGAAACCACCCCATCACCTAAGATCTTATGTTTGTCCATATCGAAATCATGAGCTCTATGGGTCACAAACCTATCCAGCTCAACAAACGTATTTGGATCAAGAAGGTCATTAATTCTTTCCCGGGCAGTATTCCGGCCTGCTTTATGTTGCCTTTCAATTCTATCTTTGCCACCACCCAGTTCAGCAGCTTTGTTGCGTTCTTCCAGTTGATTGAATTTTTCTTCTGTTGATGACATATATTTTATTATTTAGTGATTGTTTGTTCGAGTCTAATAAGCAATTGATTACCATCAACCGTATCTTCTTCCTTAACGAGAATTTCTTTTACAATACCGTCTTTCTTTGCCTTAAACTCACTTTCCATTTTCATGGCCGAAATAATAATAACAGTTTGTCCTTCCTTGACAACTTCTCCTATTATTACCGGAATCTTCACAACTTTCCCCGGCATTGGAGAAAAAATATTATTTTCTTCTTCGCCAAACATACTTTTTTGCCTATTCCTCAGGTATTTTGCTTCAGCATCGATAATCTCAACTTCATACGTATTCAAATATGTATTGATCGTATACTTTTTACTACTCCCGTTTCTTATGAGCTCCAGGTTAAATGATTTATTATCCAATAGAACAGAATAAATCCCTTCTTCAACCATTGCGATGTTCAGTTCATATACTGTATTATCAACAACAATTTTTATATGATCGCCATCTTGGTAGACCAACTCAACGGTTGCGTTGCGATTATCCAGATTGACTTCGTATGACATAATTCCTTTTTTTTAAATTCAAAACAATGAAGATACAATCGTAATAAAAAATATTAATGATAAAACAGCTAAAGTCTGGTTATATTTTTTCTTCTGCCCACGTCCTTCCAATTATTTGATGTTGTTACAGAAGAGGTATTTGACGGGGCTGACTTTATTTTAGCCAGGTAGTCAATAAAAGCAGTGATAATGGCCACATCTTCGCATTGCTTGTTGCAAGATTCTGTTTCCAGCAGAAGTTTTTTATGGTCTTCGATAAAATGAGTGTTATACTTCCCTTCTTTGAAAGCAGGGACATCCATGATTTTTTCGAGAAATTTAATGGTTGTTTTAACGCCTGTTATTTTGTAGGCATAAAGGGCTCTTTTCATTCGCTGGACAGCTTCATCTCTGGTTTTTGCCCAGACAATTAACTTGGATATCAGCGGGTCATAAAAAAGAGGTATTTCATATCCTTCATAAACGTACCCATCATGACGAATACCCAAGCCAAGGGGTTCGCTAATATGTTTGATTTTTCCGGGGCTCGGCATAAAGCTATTATCAGTGTCTTCAGCATAAATACGACACTCAATGGCATGGCCATCTTGCTTGAGTTCTTTTTGTTTCAGTGTAAGTCTTTGACCATTTGCAATATTGATTTGCTCTTTTACCAGGTCAACTCCAACAACTCTTTCTGTGATAGGGTGCTCGACCTGCAGGCGGGTGTTCATTTCCAAAAAATAATAATTCAACTCTTCATCCACGATAAACTCTACTGTTCCGGCACCGTGATAATTAACTGCTTTAGCAGCGGCAACAGCAGTCTTTCCCATTTCTTCCCTGATTTCAGGGGTCATCAGTGGTGATGGTGTCTCTTCAATCACTTTTTGGTGACGACGTTGAACAGAACATTCACGTTCAAAAAGGTGAATTACATTACCGTGCTTATCAGCAAGAATTTGAAATTCGATATGATGCGGCGATTCGATATATTTCTCAATATAAATAGTATCATTTCCAAATGCCGACTTAGCCTCTGATTTGGCTGCCCTTACAGCATCGATGATATCATTTTCTTTGTAAACGAGCCGCATGCCTTTTCCTCCACCGCCTGCGGAAGCCTTAATCATTATTGGGAGGCCAATCTTTTTTGCAATCTCATGGGCAGCATTCTCATCTGATAACTCTTCACTGGTTCCCGGAACTACGGGCACACCAACCTCAGTCATGGTTTTGCGTGCAGTAAGCTTATCACCCATTGTAGCTATCGCGAAGGAAGAGGGGCCAATAAAAATAAAACCCTCCTGTTCACAGCGATCTGCAAAAGCAGCATTCTCTGATAAGAAGCCATACCCCGGATGGATGGCATCCGCATCACATCTTTTAGCAACTTCAATAATTTTATCAATACGAAGGTAACTTTCAACAGATGGGGCCGGTCCGATATGATATGCTTCATCAGCATATCTGACATGCATTGACTTTCTGTCTGCTTCAGAAAAAACAGCAACAGTTTTTATATTCATTTCCCTGCATGACCTCATTACTCGTAATGCGATCTCACCCCTGTTAGCAACAAGAATTTTATTAATCATAGGATAGAAGTAATAATTACTAACCCGCAAAATTAATATTATTTTCTAATATATGATTAGCAAGCCCTAATTTCAGGCTCATAGGAAAGTAAAACCCCTAACGTAAGAAACTCATTTAGAAGTATCTTGGTGTACGGACCCGGGTATTTCTGATCATAAAATCATAGCCAATCATAATTTCATGAGACCCCATATTATGGTTTTGCAGCTCATTCAGGTACCAGTCGTATGAATAACCTATCCGCAGTTTACTATTAATATTCATCTCTGCGATAAAGACAGCGGCACGTTTAGTCCTGTATGATACTCCCAACCAAAAAATCTGGTTAATCAACAAACTGGCATTTATATCAACCTGTAAAGGTGCATTTTTAACGTATTTAACAAAGGTGGAAGGCTTAAATATCAATCTTTCATCCCCTAAAGGAATGGCTACACCGGCCATTCCATAAAAATGCCTTAAAAAAGTAGCATATAATGACTCTCCATCAACTTCAATAACACTGAATTGTTTTTCTAATAAGTGTTTTGAAGAGAGTCCAACAAAATAATTATCGGTATAATAATAGAT
Source organism: Lentimicrobiaceae bacterium (assembly GCA_030621075.1). The sequence continues at coordinate 1,425 of JAUXII010000050.1, read as the reverse complement.
CCCAAAGTTAGCATCAGGCTGAATCTCCTTTCTTGTTGATGCATCGTACACAAAATCATGGCTGTCATAAAAATTGACTTTTGTCCAGTCAATATGATTGTATCTAAGGCCAAATTGAAGTCCAAAAGACATTAATCCTTTACCAACCTGGACTCTATATGCATAGTTCCCAATAAAGCCTGCATCCTGCATAGGGCCTAACAAATCATTATAAACATATACTCCTACTCCCATTTTTTCATTTCTTAATGGAGCATGGACACTTGCGCTTGCGGTTTTCGGGCTTCCATCAAGATTAACCCATTGATATCTTCCGACTATTACAGCAGTGAGTGCCCCCCGGGTACCGGCGTACCCGGGATTAATCACAAGCTTATTAAACATGTATTGGCTGAATAATGCATCCTGTTGTGCTTTTCCAACAAGGGAAAACAGCAGAAAAAATACGAAAAGAGTATATTTTATTTTCATTACAATATATATATCACATTTAATCCATTAGTTTGCCCCACTAATAAAAACCCATCCGGAAAAGACCTTTTCAATTCCTTCAAATTTGATATTTATTAGATAGAAATATGTTCCATCGGGTAATAATTCTCCCTTTTTATTTTCTCCATACCATTTCACAACCGTATTATCATATTTTTCAAAATCAATAATTAGATCACCCCACCTGTTAAATATTACCACTTTATTATCAGGATACAACTCAATACCATCAATATGGAAGAAATCATTTACCCCATCACCATTTGGAGAGAACCCATTGTAAATAGTAATGTTGTCTTCAATATCACGAGGCCCAGGTATATGAATATAAATTGTTGCGGAATCGCACTGTGGGGGATCGTTATCATCACAAATTGAATAACAGAATGAATCCTCCCCGTAAAAGTCAAAATAGGGCTCATAAATGATGGTTCCATCGTCATTTACCGTTGCAAATCCATTCAATGGATTGCCGCATATGGTAACTGTAACCGATGAACCTTCAGGAATTGTATCGTTTGCCAGTACATCAATAACAACCGGAATATTCATTTGTGTTGTATCATAATCATCAACAGCAACCGGAGGGTCAGGAGGAGGTGGCGGGGTCTCAATAAGATGCACCCAAACCGAATCTACATCCTGGCATCCGGTATTTATATCAACTACTGTTAAAATAAAGAGAGTATCAACAGTTAAATCAACGGTTACCGGATATGGAATGAAAGGATCAGTTAATAATTCGGAAGGCTCCCAACTATAAGCATAAAATCCAGAACCACCTGATGCATTACCTTCAAGCATGGTACTTGTATTATTTTGAATCCATTGATCATTGCCTGCATTGGCATTTGGAGTTTCAAATATGGCAATCACTTTCTCATCAATAGCATCTCCACAAGGATCAAAACCATAAGCTGTCAGTGTAAGTAT
>JAUXII010000054.1 GCA_030621075.1 Lentimicrobiaceae bacterium | reverse complement strand
CCATGAAATCGATAATGTTTTATGTGATCAGAAAGAAACCATTCCCTTTTCTGTGAATGATTTTTTGTGGGCAAAAAAATCCCCTGTAAAGGTAGCGGGCTTTAAAAACTGGTTTGAAGCCGATTCGGCATTTGCCCCGGTAATTGATGATATTATGAGAACTCCCAAATACCTGTACTGGTTTGCATGGGAAAGTATTAAAGCCACATCACGACAGCTTTTTAAGGTTGATATTGGGTCAGGTTTGATTGGATATAGAAAAAGCTCCCCGGTTTACCCCCCAGTCAAAAAATATCTTGGCAATGAAGCCGTAGAAATGCTGGTTACACAACAGAGCTGGGGCAAACTTGATTTTACTTATATCAACCACATGAATTATGCTGTTCTTGGCCTTTCTTTAATTATTGTTTTCTGGAGAATTGTCAGGAGGAAGGTAAACAAGCAGATGTTTGCTTTTATTATTATTACGGGAATAGGGATATTGTATAATACCGCAATTACTTCCAGTTTGTCGAATATATCACATAGAAAACAAGCAAGAGTAACATGGATTCTGGTTTTCATGGCAATGATTCTTATCTTTGAAGTTTTTAAGGAATTCAGAGAACAATACTTACCTGAAGAAACCGAAACAAAAACCGAATAAACATATGAAGCTTATAATTCAAATACCCTGCTATAATGAAGAAGAATCTTTACCGATTGCCATAAAAGCATTACCCAAAAAAGTTGAAGGGTTCGATGAAGTAGAGTATTTAATAATAAACGATGGCAGTAGCGATAATACTGTTGAGAAGGCAAAAGAGTTGGGAGTTCATCATATTATCTCTTTCAAAAAAAACCAGGGGTTGGCAAAGGTTTTTATGGCGGGAATTGAAGCATGCTTGCAAAGAGGAGCCGACGTGGTGGTGAATACCGATGCCGATAACCAGTATAATGCCGATGATATTCCCAAGCTAACCCAACCTATTCTGGAAGGAAAAGCAGACATGGTGATAGGGGCGAGGCCGATCAGTAATATTCAACATTTTTCCTTTTTTAAGAAAATGATGCAGAAGCTGGGCAGCTGGGTGGTAAGAAAAGCAAGTGCTACCGACATTCCCGATGCCCCCAGTGGGTTCAGGGCTTTTTCCAGAGATGCCCTCATGCAGATGAATGTATTTAATGATTATACCTATACGCTCGAAACGATCATTCAGGCCGGCCGTAAGAATATGGCCATTGTCTCTGTTCCGATTCGGGTGAACGAGCAGCTCAGGCCATCGAGGCTGGTAAAAAGTATCCCATCTTATATTAAACGTTCAATTTTTACCATATTAAGGATTTTTATTGCCTATCAGCCATTTAAGTTCTTTTCCTTTCTGGGGACACTATTTATACTGCCTGGCTTTATCCTTGGTTTAAGATGGTTGGTCTATTTCATAATCGGAACCACCCGGACACGTGTACCAAGTTTGATATTCACCGCCATACTTATACTAACCGGTGTTTTCTTTTTCTTTATGGGGGTTGTGGCCGATCTTATTTCTGTTAATCGTAAGATTTTGGAAGAAAACCAGTACCGTTTGCGTAAGATAGAATCAGAAAATAAACCAGAAGATGAAATGGATAAATAAAAGGACTCTTCGCCTGGCGCTATCCATTCTGCTTAGCGTATTGATCCTTTTCCTGATCTATGATAAGATTGATTATGCCTCCATGCAAAAGGTCTTTTCTGAGATCAGGGTTATACCACTTATTATATTCCTTCTTCTATTCATTCCACAACTATGGCTGGCCACAAAACGCTGGAATATTATGACAAAGGAGATTGGGAAGGTAAAGCTGGGGCTCTTTACCTCCTTTAAGCAGGTAGTAGGAAGCTATAGTGCTAATCTTATTATTCCGGGGAAAATGGGAGAAATTGTCCGCATCCCCTGGATGAAAAGATATAAGCTTGAAACCCCGGTATTGATGCTGGTTTTTCTTGAGAAGATTTTTGATGTTTTGTCAGTTTTTTTCATCTTATTTGTTGCCTCAATAACCTATTTGTTCTTTTCTACAGAGCATCAAACGTTGTTGCAGGTTGTGGTAATCACCTTAGCGTGCGGTTTTGTATTGTTACTGGTCTTTTATTTCAACAGGAAAAGGGTTTCGGGGTATATCGATTGCAGATTTGCAAATTATTTATCAAAGAAAAAGGAAGATTTTATATACTTTAAAATAAAGAATGCCCTTAAATATGTTGATTATCGTATTACCTGGTACTTTTTAATGTCTATCCTGCTATGGATTGTTCAGATATGTGAGTTTTATTTTATTTTTATGATGTTCAACATATTTCCCCATGTGCTGGATGTTTATGTCGGTATTAGCCTGGCTTTACTGGCTGGAGCGCTTCCCATTTCTATTGCCGGGCTGGGACCCAGGGATGCGGTAATTATTAAGTTTTTTAGTGCCTATGCACCTATTGAAATATTAGCAGGAGTGGGCATTATTTCTCTTTTCCGTATTATTGTAACCGCTTTGATCGGATTGCCTTTTTTTATGATGCAAACAAGAAAATAACAGAAATGAGTAATAACCAGAAAGCATTATGGAACTATCTGAGGAGAAGACTGCCAGGAATACTTGGCCAACTCGACAGGGATTTCGATTCTCCGGCATTTGGTAGTTTCGACCGGAATTACTGGCACTATAAGATTCGCGATTTTTCTTCTATGATCATTCAACAAGGCATGCTGGTAGTCGATGCTTTAACAGGCCTTGACATTCCGGATAATCCTTTGTATAAGAATAAAACAGCCCTGAAATGGATTGATGGTGGATTGGAATTCTGGACGAAGAGCCAGTTGAAAAACGGATCATTCAATGAGTATTATCCCTATGAATCGGGATACCCACCAACAGCTTTCACGCTTTACACCGTAGGTCTTATCTTGAAAAACCGGAAGTATAAAACCGGTAATCAGAAATTGATAAGGTCAATCAATAAAGCAGCAAGGTGGTTGCTGGCGCATCCCGAGAAAGAAGCATATAACCAGGAAGCTGCCGGGCTGGCCGGATTGGTGCTGTGTTCAAAAATCCAAGGGGTGTCTGTCGATGAAAATAAGCTTGAACGCCGTCTGGCAGAATTTTATGAAGCACAAAACGATGAAGGATGGTTTCCCGAATATCACGGCCCCGACACAGGGTATCTTTCTGTTACAATCGACTGTTTGTTTGATATCTATGATTCAACCGGAGACGAACGTGCATTAAAGGCCATAGAGAAAGCAGCAGATTATATTTCTCACATGATCTCGGTTTCAGGAGAAACCCCTGTAATGATCAATTCGAGAAATACTGATTATATTGTTCTTTATGGCTTAACACGGATGGCTGAGAAAAATTCGAAAGCAGCAGCCATTGTTGATAAACTCCTTGAAAATATTGATAAACCGGATTTTTACCTAAACAGGACCGACGACAGGTATGCAAGCCACTATGTATACCAATCGTGTTTTAGAAGTTTGGGCTATATGAATGAAAGACCAAATTCAAAATCCCAAATTCCATGTGAGAGCGGAGAAAATATGTATTTGGAGCATGCCGGGATTCAAATTGTTCATAAACCGGGAGCATATAGTCTCTTTGTGAATATGAAGAAAGGCGGGATAGTGAATTTGTTTGACAGGAGCGGGATTAAGGGGGTAGATTTTGGATTTAGGATTAAATATCCTAACGGCAAGGTAGCCGTTTCACACTGGCTTGATAATTCTTATAAAGTCGAAAAAAAAGAGGACCAACACTTAGTGGTAAAAGGAAAAATGTCGAAGCATGGCTGGATGAAGTCCTCGCCGCCCCGCCATATTGGTTTGAGGATTCTTAGCTATCTCTTTGGTAACAGACTCATCCCGGTACTCAAAAAAGTTATGATCTTTGGCAATCCTTCGGTTAATATTGATTTTGAGAGGCAAATTGAAATTCATGAAGATAAAATAATCATTATTGATGCTTTTAAAGGGCCCGGCCTTAGTGGCAAGGAGCTATACCGGGCACCACATCACTCGTTACGTCATGTGTCGAGTGCCGGGCAGTATGTGCCCGAAGAGATGATAGAGGTTGATGATGATATTTATAGGTTAAAAGATGGTGAAGTTGAATTATTTATTTCCAGAGAAATCAGGCTTTAGTTTATAGAACGCTGATGACGCAGGAAGAGCGCAGATTTTCGCAGAAAAATTAAGTTTTGTTAATAATTCTTGAGATAAACAGGGTCACGATTTATGGGTTTTCTGATTAATAGAAAAACAATACTAATCAGTGAGCATTTGTGTGCATCAGCGTCATCAGTGTTCTGTTAAAACATTATTTCATGCCCTATTTATATCAAAGTTTAACACAAAAGATAATTGCTGCTTATTATACAGTTTATAATACGCTTGGATATGGCTTTCTGGAAAAAGTATATGAAAATGCAATGCTGCAAGAATTAGATTCTTACGGTTTGAAAAGCGAAAAACAAATTCCAATAAGTGTTTTTTACAAAGGATTAAAAGTTGGAGAGTATTTTGCTGATATAATAGTTGATAATAAAATAATTTTGGAATTGAAAGCATCGAAACAAATCTGTCTAGAACATGAATATCAACTTATTAATTATTTAAAAGCTACAGATATTGAACTTGGACTATTGTTAAACTTTGGAAAGAAACCAGAAATACGACGTAAAATTTTTAGTTCAAAGAAACGAATAGGTAACGATTGAGTATTAGTATGACCGATCAGGAAAAATTACAAAAAGTAATCGATAATGACCTTTGTACAAGGTGCGGGAGCTGCGTTGGGCTTGGCAAGGGAGCTATCGAATTTAAAGATAAAACAGGCAGATATTTGCCTGAGATAAAGGGCCAGATAGACGCAAAAGAAGCATGGAGCGCCTGCAGCGGACAGGAAGTTAACTTCCCCGCACTTGATTCGTTTGTCTTTAACGGAGAGGGAAATCACCATAAATATTTTGGCACTTATCGCGAACTAAATATAGGGTTTACAACCGATTTTGAGCTCAGACGCCGGTGTGGAAGTGCCGGTGTAATCACCAGTACATTGATCTGGCTGTTGGAAAAAAAGATGATACAAGGCGCAGTGGTTCTGGGAATGTCCGAAAAAGAACCCTGGCTTACAAAGCCCTTTATTGCCACATCAAAAGAAGATGTAATAAAAGCCTCCCAGAGCAAATATGTGATAAGCTCTGTAAACGAATTGCTTCCGGAAATGGAAGCATTTAATGGCAACCTGGCTTATGTCGGACTACCTTGCCAGGTACATTCCATCCGGAAATTACAGAAGGAGAACCATCCCTCTGTTAAGAATATTAAGTATATCATTGCCCCTTACTGCGGGCTTAATCTTCATTTTAGCTCCATTAAGAGCTTTTTAAGATCACACGGAAAGAAAAACTATAAAGACATTGTCGATATTAAATTCAGGCATGGAGAGTGGCCCGGAAACATGCGGGTGGAGATGAAAGATGGTAGTGTTTTTCAGCTTCCCAAATTCCACTCTAATTACCTCATTCCTTTTCACATGATGAAGCGGTGTTTGGTATGTGTTGATGTGGCCAATGAGTTTACCGATATCTCTGTAGGCGATGCCTGGGCGCCGGTGTATGAAGAGAGGGGAAAGGGTTTTTCTATTGTGATCGGGCGTTCAGAAAAGGGAGTTAATATTCTTCATAAGATGAAAAAAGAAGACATTATTGACCTTATCCCGGTTAGCGTGGACAATACTGTAAAAATGCATTCTCATATGTATGATAACAAGAAAAGGGGCGCATTTTTAAGGATACGAAAAAGAAAGCACCAGCCCGACTATAATTTACCGTTTCCTGAAGGTATTGGGTTTAAACGAAGGTTCTTTGAGTTTGCCATGAATACCATTATGGCAATATTACGAACACGGGTTGTCACCTCGTTGGTTGATATCCTTCCATCAAATTTTGTTGGCAAGATATTTAATTCCTTTAAAATATTTTGGAAACGAATAACTTTCTCTGTTAAAAGGAAAGACCTGTAAACAGTTAAAATTTCCTACTTTTGCCTTAATTGATTAACAGGAAGAATTTTAGTTAATAGATTGTTGATTGTTATGATAAACGGGAAGAAGATTGTTGTTGTATTGCCGGCATATAATGCCGAGCTAACCATCGAGAAGACCTATGATGAAATTCCCTTTGAAATCGTTGATGAGGTGGTGTTGGTTGACGATAAAAGTAGTGATAAAACAATAGAGGTAGCCAATAAGATAGGAATAAAACATGTAATCAGGCATGTTGAAAACAAAGGATATGGTGGTAATCAAAAAACCTGCTACAACACTGCGTTGGAGTTGGGTGGCGACATTATTATCATGCTTCATCCCGATTATCAATATACGCCCAAATTAATCCACTCAATGGCTTATCTCATTGCTAATGATGTTTACCCGGTTGTTCTGGGATCCAGGATTCTGGGTAAGGGCGCCTTAAATGGTGGTATGCCGCTAATTAAGTATATCTCGAACCGGGGCCTAACCCTTATTCAGAATATTCTGATGAACCAGAAACTTTCGGAATATCATACCGGTTACAGGGCGTTCTCGAGAGAGGTGTTGGAATCTGTTAATTTTAACCAAAATTCAAATAATTTTGTTTTTGATAACCAGATGCTTTCACAAATATTTTATGCCGGTTATAAGATTGCCGAAATCACCTGTCCTACAAAATATTTTAAGGAAGCTTCGTCTATAAACCTGAGAGACA
>JAUXII010000148.1 GCA_030621075.1 Lentimicrobiaceae bacterium | reverse complement strand
ATACATTTCATTCCGGGCAGCTTTGGCGATAACTACTTCTCTTATCATCTCATTATTATTTGGAAAGAAACTAATTAACTACCTAAAGAAAAAACAGGTTGGAGAGAGTGTCAGGGATCTTGGATTGGAAGGACAAAACGCAAAACAAGGAACGCCAAGTATGGGTGGGTTGATTATTCTTGGTGCCATTTTTATCCCTACCCTTTTATTTGCCAAGTTAAATAACATTTACATCGTATTGATTTTAATATCAACGGGATGGCTGGCATTAATCGGATTTATTGATGATTACATAAAAATATTTAAAAAAAACAAAAAAGGGCTTGCAGGGAAGTTCAAAATTTTCGGACAAGTTGGGTTAGGGTTAATAGTTGGATTAACCATGTTTTTTAGTGATTCAATCGTGATCAGGGAAAAACTAAGCCAGGAGGAGATCACTGTGTTAGCCCAATCAACAGTAGATGGCAGGGTAGCACCTGGTGATAAATTCACCCAAGAACCAATAAACTCAACCAAAACAACCATTCCATTTTTCAAGAACAATGAATTTGATTATGCCATTTTCTTATCATTCTTAGGCGAGAAATCACACAAATGGGCTTTCCTGATTTTTATTCCTATAGTGATACTTATAATTATCGCTGTGTCAAACGGTGCGAATCTTACAGACGGGCTGGATGGTTTAGCCACTGGCACCTCTGCAATAATTGGCGCCACCCTGGGCGTTCTGGCCTGGGTATCTGGTAATATCATTTTTGCAGATTACCTGAACATCATGTACATCCCAAATATTGGTGAAATGACAATTTACATTAGTGCATTTGTCGGTGCCTGTATAGGGTTTTTATGGTATAACAGTTACCCGGCCCAGGTTTTTATGGGAGATACCGGCAGTCTGGCCCTGGGAGGAATTATTGCTGTTTTCGCAATCATTATCCGCAAAGAAATCATGATCCCTATTTTTTATAAAATATTCCTTATGGAAAACCTGTCGGTGGTGATGCAGGTGGGGTATTTTAAATTCACAAAAAAAAGATATGGGGTCGGAAAAAGAATTTTCAAAATGGCTCCCTTACACCATCATTACCAGCTCTTAGGGTATTCTGAACCAAAAATTGTAATGCGCTTTCTGATTATTGGAGTGATGCTGGCAGTTTTTACAATCATAACATTAAAAATTAGATAACTAAACACAATTAACAAGATAACATTGAATGGGAACAAAAGATATACGCATGTTGTGGTACTGGGGGCAGGAGAAAGTGGTGTTGGGGCCGCTCTTCTGGCAAAGAAAAAGGGGTTAGAGGCTTTTGTTTCAGATAATGGAATCATAAAAAAAAAATACAAGAACGTTCTTTCACATTATGAGATAGCATTTGAGGAAGGGGGGCATACCTGTGAAAAAATTTTGCAAGCAGATGAGATCATAAAAAGCCCAGGAATACCTGACAACTTACCATTGATTACTCTGCTAAAAAAGAAGCATATACCCGTTATTTCTGAGATAGAGTTTGCCGGAAGATATTGTGCTGCAAAAAAGATTTGCATAACGGGTAGTAATGGAAAAACAACAACAACGCTCCTAACGGGTAACATACTATCCAAAGCAGGACTGAATACCGGTATAGCAGGCAACATAGGAAAAAGTTTTGCAGGGTTAATTGCTAAAAAAGAACATGACTTTTATGTACTTGAAATTAGCAGTTTTCAGCTTGACGGAATGTATGATTTTAAAGCTGATATAGCAGTAATACTCAATATTACACCCGATCATCTTGACAGGTACAATAATATGTTTTCGAGATATATCAACTCAAAACTCAGGATTATTCAGAACCAGTCGAACCTCGATGCAATAATATATTGTGCTGATGATAAAATAATAGAGAGGGAATTATCGAAGCGAAATATAGAAGCAAAGAAATATCCATTCTCAATATTTCGGCACATTACAGATGAAGGGGCCTGTTTAGCACAACCCCTAACATCAGAAATGAGTGAAAGTGAATACAAAAAAGGAAATAAATTAATTATTAACATAAACGGTGAAACACTAAAAATGACATTAGAAAATTTAGCACTACAAGGCCGACACAACATTTACAATTCAATGGCTGCAAGTATTGCAGCCAGGATATTGGACATTCGGAAAGAAACCATAAGGGAAAGTCTTTCAAATTTTCAGCAGATCGAACATCGATTGGAGTATGTTGCCAGGGTCCATGGAATTGAATTTATTAATGATTCCAAAGCAACAAATATTAATGCTACATGGTATGCTCTTGAATCTGTTAACAAACCTATTATATGGGTCGCAGGAGGTATTGATAAGGGCAATGATTACAATCAGTTGAAAGAACTGGTCAGAAAAAAAGTAAAAGCCATTATTTGCCTGGGATTGGATAATACAAAACTAATCAAAGCTTTTTCCGGGCAGGTAGATATTATGACCGAGGCTCATTCTGCAGAAGAAGCGGTACAGGCTGCATACCAACTAGCAGCAGATGGGGAGACTGTTCTTTTATCACCGGCTTGTGCCAGTTTCGATTTATTCAACAATTATGAAGACCGGGGACGAAAATTTAAGAATGCTGTAAAAAAACTTTGATAATTTATTGGGGGTTGTTTTAAACGTAAAAGAACAGTTAAAAATGAATTTCATAAAGGGAGATAAGGTTATCTGGATTGTAGTAATTATTTTATCGATTTTTTCGATACTTGCTGTTTACAGTTCTACAGGCACCCTGGCATATAAATATCAGTCGGGGAATACCGAATATTATCTTTTCAAACACGTTGGAATCATGATCCTGGCATTAGGCCTCATGTATTTGGCTCATTTGGTAAAATATACATACTACGCTCGAATTTCCCAAATTGCTCTATATGTTGCCATTCCTCTTCTTGCTTATACATTGTTTTTTGGTACCTCTATTAATGAAGCATCCCGGTGGTATACATTGCCGGTAATTAACATTTCATTCCAGCCTTCCGATTTTGCAAAGCTGGCTTTAATTATTTTTATTGCCCGGTTACTTACCAAAAAACAAAACGAAATAAAAGAATTTAAGTCGGCCTTCGTACCCATCATTCTACCCATTCTGCTTGTTTGCGGGCTAATTTTACCAGCCGACTTTTCAACTGCAGGGCTTTTGTTCCTTACCTCCCTGGCATTAATTTTCATTGGCAGGGTAAATCTAAAATACATATTTGCTCTTATTGGAATTAGTGTAGTAATGATGGGATTATTAATAATGATCATTTATCAATATCCGGATGTTGGAAGATTTGGTACATGGAAAAACAGGGTTGAACAATTCAAAGGAAATAATGATGAGGGAAATTATCAGGCGGAGCAAGCAAAAATCGCTATAGCCACAGGAGGCATCTTTGGCAAGATGCCCGGTAACAGCATGCAGAAAGATTTTCTTCCTCACCCCTATTCAGATTACATCTACGCCATCATCATTGAAGAATTCGGATTAATTGGTGGATTGCTCATTTTATTTATGTATTTGATTCTTCTTCACCGTTCAATTAAAATCGTAATACGGAGCCCCAGGCACTTCGGGGCATTTTTGGCTATTGGATTAAGTTTAAGCCTGGTGTTCCAGGCGTTCATACATATGGCCGTTTCCTTAGGCCTTCTCCCTGTTACAGGGCTCACTCTCCCTTTGGTATCAATGGGTGGAACATCATTATGGTTCACAAGTATTGCCATCGGTATAATTCTAAGTGTTAGCAGAGATATTGAAACTCAACATAAAACAACAACAAACATTGCCACAGCATAAAATAAAAATATTGATAAGTGGAGGAGGAACGGGAGGGCATATTTTCCCGGCATTGGCCATTGCAAATGCGTTAAAACAAAAATGTGATGCAGATATTCTTTTCGTTGGTGCGAAAGGTCGTATGGAAATGAAAAAAATACCAGAAGCCGGGTATCAGATAGAAGGTTTGTGGATCAGTGGCTTCCAACGCAGAATGACATTGAAAAACATACTTTTTCCATTTAAGGTCATTTTTAGCCTGGGTCAGGCATTATTGATAATTAACAGATTCAAACCTGATATTGCAATTGGTGTTGGAGGGTATGCCAGTGGACCTGCTCTAAAAGTGGCATCAAAAAAAGGAGTTCCAACTCTTCTTCAGGAACAAAATTCCTACCCTGGAATAACAAACAAACTGCTTAGTAAAGCAGTAAATAAAATATGCGTGGCATATGAGGGTATGGAA
>JAUXII010000057.1 GCA_030621075.1 Lentimicrobiaceae bacterium | reverse complement strand
GGGCGGTTCGTTTTTATTCGGGAAAAATGTCGGTGGAAGATGGCAGGACCATCGCAGGAAAAAATTACAAATTGATCAACCTGCCATATTATCTGGCTGGCCAACTTGACAGGATACTTAAAGACAATATTGGCTGAGTAAAGTAATAATTAGATATCTGATATCTGATATCAGATATTTGATATGATGACGATCTTCAAATAACGATTTGTGATTTGAAGATTCTGTTTTCTCATTATTCATATATTTGGAGCAAATAACAAAATATGTCCCACACTGTTGCCATAATCGCTCCCATGGTTGATCTTGAGCAATACAACCTTGATTTTAGGCTGGTATTGGATAAAAGTAAACGGGAACTTACATTATCCACTCTTCAGGAGCTTGCACAAAATGGATTTCACACTGATAAAATAGTCCCGGTTCCTTCCAAAAAAGATATGATGCCTGCAGCAGGTTTCTATCTTGCCGGATTGTTACGGGAAAATGGATATGAAACATTGCTTACGCACAAATGTAATCAGGAATCCCTTGAATCAATTGCAAAGGAGAAAGCAATTGCTGTTTGTCTTTCGTCTACTATGATCTTAAGCAATGAATCCCTGAAAAATTATCTCAACCTCATTCGCCGTTACCTGCCTGAAACCTGTATTATTGTTGGTGGTATATATATCTGGAAAAGTTACCAGTTTTACGAGTTACATTGGGGACAAGAGCATGCGCCGGACGAATCATCCCTTCTGCTTTTTCATGCTGAAAGCTCAGACTTTCCTGCTGATGTATATGTGGCGGCACCGCATGGGAGAGAATCTTTGTTACTGATCTTAAAGGAATTGCAAGCAGTAAAAACAAACTTCGATCGTATCCCCAACCTGGCTATTCCTGATAAAGTCGGAGGATTTTTATTTACTGAACGTAAAATTGAGAAGGTTGATTATAATAAAGATTTTACAAGATGGGATCTGATAGATGAGTTACCGGATCAAATCCCGATCAGAACTTCCATCGGTTGCCCTTTTCGTTGCCTCTATTGTGATTTTTACCGGTTGTATCCACGTATTATCTTACGATCGAAAGAGAGCCTTCAGTCTGAATTAGGTATGATTCAAAACCGGATAAAGGGCAAACATCATATCATACATGCTTCAGATGACAATGTGTTTATCAATAACAAACGGCTGATAGAAGTATCTGAATCATTTATCGCATCTGGTATTCAGCGTTGGATTGGATTCATGCGTGCTTCTGCCATAAACGAATCAAATATTGAATTAGTTAAACGCTCAGGTTTGATGATTTCGCTGGTTGGTGTTGAATCGGGCGACAATGACCAGATAGTAAGAATGAATAAATTGCAAAAATTAGAAAATGTAAAACGGGGCATTGAACTGCTCGATCAAAGTGGTATAAATGTACTGATGACCTATATTGTTGGTTTTCCGGGAGAAACTGCTGAAACTGTGAATAACACGGCCCGGTTCATCAATAATCTTGATATCGGGCTTGCATCATCAAGTTATATGCTTTTCCCCCTGTTTATTTCCCCTTTTAGTGATCTCGCCCTCCCCGAATATCGGAAAAAATGGAAAATCAGGGGAATATTCGACAAATGGTCGCACTACACAATGGATTCTCAACAATCTCTCGAGATTAGCTATGAGCTTTTCAAACAGGTGTCCGGGGTCCCTTATCATTACTCAGAAGAGCGGACCTTTTATAATCAGCAGGCTTTCTCAGATGAGCAGCGCAAAAAATTGTTTGAACTTCGTCATGAATTAACCCTGGCTTATATTGAAAAATCCGCCCGGGAACAAAAAATCACTGTTTTTAGAAATATAGCAGAAGCACTTCAGGTCACAGATAAAAAGATAAACCACAATCTACTCGATGAGATCACCGTTGGATCTTAGAAGAACGGGTAAATTCCTCATTGATTTATCAAAAATCATTAATCAGAAATGTTTAATCAGGAATATTAATGAGGAGATCTTGCTGGTTTTTTACTCCATATTTAGAGCTCGTTCTCTTAACACAAACTTTTGTGTTTTGCCCGTTGATGTTTTCGGCAGGCGACCAAAAACGATGGTTTTCGGTGCTTTGAAGTGGGCAATTTTCGACCGAACAAAATCAATTAATTCCTGTTGCGATACTTCCATTCCCTCTTTTAACGTGACAAAGGCGCAGGGTATTTCACCCCATTTTTCATCGGGTTTGGCCACAACAGCCGCATCCATAACCGCCGGATGCTCAAATATGGTGGTCTCAATCTCGATGCTGGAAATATTTTCCCCTCCTGAAATGATAATATCTTTGGAGCGATCTTTTAATTGGATATAACCATTAGAATGGATAACTGCTAAGTCACCACTATGAAACCAGCCTCCTTTAAAGGCTTTTTCATTTTCGGATTGGTTTTTGAGATACCCTTTCATTGTATTATTACCCCGGAATAATACTTCTCCCATCGTTTTCCCGTCAAAAGGTACAGGCTGCAACGTTTCCGGATTAGCCACTATTAAGTCTTCCGATACATGCAAAGCCACCCCCTGCAATGCCTTGATTTCAGCTTGTTCAGCAGTTGGCAATTTATTCCAACTCTCATTCCAGTCGCAAATGGTAGCCGGGCCATACGTTTCGGTTAATCCGTAAACATGGGTAATTTCAAATCCATTTTTAGCCATGGTATCGAGCACAGCCGGCGGTGGTGGTGCCCCGGCTATCATACCTTTTATTAGGTGCTTTTTCTTTGCTTGTAATTCTTTCGGGGCATTAGCAATTAAACTATGAACAATAGGTGCTCCACAATAATGGGTCACTCCTTCCTTTTCAATTAAGTCATAAATAGTTGCTACTTTCACCTGTTTCAAACAGACACTTTTGGCTCCAACTGCCGCCAAAGCCCATGTAAAACACCAACCATTACAATGAAACATCGGTAAAGTCCATAAATAAACCGGGTGTTTGGGCATTTCCCATGCTATCAAATTTCCGAGAGCGTTTAAATAGGCTCCACGATGATGAAAAACCACACCCTTGGGGTTACCGGTTGTACCCGAAGTATAATTTAAAGCAATTGCATTCCATTCGTCTGACGGTAATTGCCATTTGAAATGGGGGTCACCCTGTGAAATAAAATCTTCGTAATTCATATTGCCTAAGGATTCTCCTGCCTCTTCATTTGCATCAACAATATCAATTACCAACGGTTTTTCTTTAACTAAGCTCAGGGCCTTTTTCATTATTGGAGCAGCCAGCGTATCTGTTAACAATACTTTCGTTTGTGCATGATCCATCATAAAAGCAATATTTGGGGCATCAAGCCGGGTATTGATCGCATGGATTACACCTCCTGCCATCGGAATACCGAAATGTGCTTCATAAGTCTCATGCGTATTATACCCCATAATGGAAACAGTATCTCCCTCTCTTATTCCATGTATATGCAAAACCGAAGCCAGGCAACAAGCCCGGTTGTAAACCTCTTTCCATGTATAACGAATTGCACCATAAACTACTGCTGTCTTTTCAGGATAAACATAAGCAGCTCTTTTGATAAATGTTAATGGAGATAAAGGGACATAGTTGGCTTGATTTTTATCTAATCCCTGATTGTATTGATTACTTTTCATCTCGCTAAGAGTTCAATTAAGACTAAAAAGGAGATTGTTACTTTGTTACGATGATTTGAGGCTAAAAATAGTACCCTATGCCTATGCCAATATTCCAGGTGCCGATCGGTTGTACATATTCACCTATATCAGGTGAACCCGGGCCTTCATATTCATCAGTAACGGTGTATGTTGTTTTTGCATAGGTGTAATCTGCCATCAGGCGGATCATCATATCATTTGATGTATTATATCGTAAGGCAGCTCCAAAGAGATATCCGAAGCTCACTTTTGTCTGGTAGATAAAATATTTTCTAAGTTCTTCATCTGCATTAGCGAGGTAAATCTGCATTTCAGGAGGAAATATAAAACTTAGCCCTCCCAATGCCCTGAGATCAAAATTCAACCGGTCGAGGGGCAGTGTAAACTGTGGCCCAACCATAACATCTACATGATTCCAAACCCCGGCATCAAAACTAATATAAGTATCTTCAGGGATGACAAAGTCAGGATATTGCTCTTTAATTTTGGTTATAATGTCTGTTCTGAGAGAAATCTGATCAACTGAATTATTGGCGTAAGTCATAGTACCGGCAATACCGATATAAGGAAGAAACAAATGAGCGCCATCAAAGCTAAGAAACAAACTTGTTTCAGCATATCCGGCACTCGTATTATCTATGTCGGTGCTGGCAAAATCGCCAAAAGGAACAGCCCCACCCATGCTAATTGACATGAAGTTTTCATAATGCTGAGAAAAGCCATAACAAGAAAGGAGGGTGAATGCTATTAGTAAGATCTTTTTCATACCAGGTTGTTTTTGAATACTACAAATATACCAATAAATCAACTCATATTTTCTTTCGGTTTAACCATTTCAAAGATTCTCTTTTGCTCAAAGGGGCCAATTCAATAGCTTTTACCAGGTTAACAACATAGGTGGCATTTGTTTTTGAACAGGAAAGAAGGCTTTTCTGTGGGCTGCTTTAATTAACAAACAAAACCTTTTCACTATCCAGT
This sequence comes from Lentimicrobiaceae bacterium, assembly GCA_030621075.1. Next base: position 1,701 of record JAUXII010000057.1, on the reverse strand, counting down.
ATATCATTATTAATATCGATAAGCTGAATAAAATAGGTTCCTTTGGAGGCCAGGCCCGGAGTCCATTGTAACAATCGTTGCCCATCTCCAACCTTCATAGAATCAATAACTTTACCGGATGCATTATACACCATTATTCTCCCTTGCAGATTATTCGCCAGCTCAATCGTAAAAAAATCATCGGATGGATTAGGATAAATTTTCATGACCGGAACTAAATTATTAATCGTTTTTCCTGTACTCACGGTGTGATCCCAAATGGCCAGTGTATAATCTCCTTTTTGAAGATTTTCAACAATTAAATTCCCAACCATCCAATTTCCAAGTTGCGTAAATTCAATAGATGCCCATTCTGCTGCAGGATTGGCACGATAGAGAATAACCAATGAGTCGTTCGAATTTGTGATAAGTGTATTATCAAGGAAACTACTTTTGGTATAAAAAAATTTGCCGGAACCCTGAAACCCATCAAGGAAAACACCATCAATAGACCAATACCGGTAATCGGAAAGCCGTAACCCGTTAACCGGGTCCTGAAGCGTATCAGGAGGTGCCCAGTTATGCGTTACCCTCATAAACGCCGAATCCGTAACATTTCCCACCTCAAGGGTAAAAAAAGTGTCGTCAAACCCATATTCTCCGGGGTCAGAAATAGTAAGTTCGAAATCAGTTGTAGCATCACAGATTTTATCATTTAGGTCAGGCATAACAAGTACCGGTTCAAAAGGGACCAGAAACGATTGATGGCCCGATGGCCCTGAAAAATGAATTATATCAGTATGGATTTCCCAGCCTGAACTCATGAATGTAATTTCAACTTTGTTGGAATTGGCATAATAATCACCTCCTTTCCATTTCTGACTTGCATAAACATCTATTAGAAACGATGATCCGGAGGGAGCAACAGAAAATGAATCAATAGCAAAATGGGGAAATCCCGGTGAAAACACCCATGCATCAAAAAAATCCGTTACATCAACACCTGTGTAAGATGAAATAAACTCACTAAGATCGTAAGATGACATATAATTAAAAGCAAATTCATCAAGAAAGCCTTTCGTAGCCTCGAAAAAAAGGCTATCACCAAGATATCCTCTCAGGGTATGTACCACCAGCGCCCCTTTATCGTAAACAGTATTCCCATATGTGTATTCCGGTGGAATACCATACAACGCAAAATATTGGTTATCGCCCAGTGGGGTATGACAATAGTGAAGCACCCATTTATGGAGCGAGTTAATGTTTTCCCGGTAGCTTGCTGGCCCGTATATTCCTTCTCTGAACAGTGATTCACAGAATACGGCCCAGCCTTCGTTAATCCACATATCTTCGGCCGAAGCACACGTAACGAGATCTCCAAACCACATGTGCGAGAGTTCATGCGCATACAGCCACTCGTAGGTTAAGTTTCCATTGATGGTAAAATGAGGGTATGCGATATTCGTAGCATGTTCCATCGCCCCGATGTCAGTACCAACATAACCAACCCTTGACCAACGATAAGGGCCAAAACGATCTTCAAAAACAGCTAAAATATCTTTTAAATGAATAAAAGAACCAAAGACATTCAAGGAGTCGCTGGGTTTGACATATATTTTAATGGGAATGTCATTCATAATTCCACTATAGGTATCCTCTACCAACACATAATTACCAACAGCCACTGAAGCCAGGTAGGTGGGAATGGTGTTTACCATTTGC
>JAUXII010000273.1 GCA_030621075.1 Lentimicrobiaceae bacterium | reverse complement strand
AAGATGAAGAGGGCCTTGATCAATCATTGGTTGAAATTCAACATGTATTAACAGCCTTAATAGCAAGGAATTTATTCGATTACAATGCATATTTCGATGTGATCAATGAGATAGATGATGGATTTCAAAAGGCAATTGATATCATTCAAAGTAATACATTGTTTGAAAAGTTGAGTATAAATTATTAGGATTTTAATCTATATTTTTATTCTTTTGTTTTTTATATATATCTTTGCAAATTAATTTTAAAAATAACTTTAAAATCACATAAAATGAAACGCATTATATTATTATTTGGAATTATTCTTATTACCCTTCTTGGAGTAAATGCACAGACAGCTGAAGGGGATAACCCTATGGCACCTGAAATTACTTTTAATAAATTGATACATGATTACGGGACCATCTATCAAAATGGGAATGGTGATTGTGAGTTTGAATTTACCAACACAGGAAAAGAACCCTTGGTTTTGACCAATGTCAGATCTTCATGTGGTTGTACAGTGCCTAAATGGCCCCGGCAACCCATTCTTCCTGGTAAAACAGAAGTGATTAAAGTGAAATATAAAACAAGCAGACTTGGAAAGATCAATAAATCGGTCACTGTCCAGTGTAACGCCAAGAATTCACCGGTTTCATTGCGTATATCGGGCCAAGTTGTTCAGGCTCCAAAAGAAACCCTGCCTGAAAAAAATATTGATGCAAGTGGAAGTCCTATTGCTAAATAAAATCACCATGCCAAAAATTTCAGAAAAAGGAAAACGGATGCCCGAATCACCCATTCGGAAATTAGTTCCTTACGCAGATAAGGCAAAGGAGAGAGGTGTTAAGGTTTACCATCTTAACATCGGGCAACCCGACATCCCAACCCCGGCCATTGCCATGCAGGCTGTGCGTAATTTTGACCAAAAAGTAGTTGCTTATAGTCATTCAGCGGGTATACCTTCGTACCGGGAAAAATTGACTATATATTATGCTAAGCAAGATATTCATATTACAGCTAATGATATTATTATCGGTGCAGGAGCTTCTGAAGCTATCCTGTTTGCCCTTGGTTCGTGTATGGATAATGGTGATGAGATAATTATTCCTGAACCGTTCTATGCTAATTACAACGGCTTTGCAATTAACGCCGGTGTTACAGTCAAACCCATTCCATCATCTATTGAAACAGGCTTTGCCCTTCCACCCATCGAAGATTTTGAAAAAGCGATCACACCTCGCACCAAAGCCATCATGATCTGTAACCCAAATAATCCTACTGGCTACTTGTATTCAAGAGAGGAACTCGAAATACTAAAGGAAATCGTTTTAAAATATGATCTTTTTCTTTTTGCTGATGAAGTATATCGTGAGTTTTGTTATGACGGCCTTAAGCATCACTCGGTGATGCACCTTGATGGTTTAGATCAGCATGTTGTATTGATAGACTCTGTATCAAAACGCTATAGCGCCTGCGGTGTACGGGTAGGAGCCATGATCTCTAAAAATAAAGAAGTCATGAAAACAGCATTGAAGTTTGCCCAGGCACGCCTCAGTCCACCAACGTTTGGCCAGGTGGCTGCCGAAGCAGCCATTGATGTACCGGATGTTTATTTCGATGAAGTATTGAAAGAATACGATGCAAGGCGAAATGTTGTGGTTGAATATATCAATAAAATGGAAGGTGCATTTTGCCCTAACCCCAAGGGTGCGTTTTATGTTGTTGCAAAACTTCCGATTGACGATTCTGATAAATTCTGCCAATGGCTTTTGGAAGAGTTCAATTACAACAATGAAACAGTAATGCTTGCCCCTGCTACCGGGTTTTATGCCACTAAAGGAAAAGGGATGGACGAGGTGAGGATCAGCTATGTTTTAAATGTAGAAGATCTGAAAGGCGCAATGAAATGCCTTGATGAAGCATTAAAAGTATATCCTGGAATCGTCAGGTGAAATACCTGACGACCACTTTCATGTCGCCGTGTCGTCAGGTGTTTCACCTGACGCCCACCTGACTGCACATCACAACCTACCAACCGACTTAGCATAAGTCATAGCCACTATCCTGTAAATCATATGCCCAAACTTGGTATATGGAGCATAAATTACAACCATCCAAACACAAACAAGATGGGAAAAATAAATATGATAGGCCAATGACCAATTCCCAAAGCGGGCCAGTTGTGTTATAATGCCTGAAATTGTCAAAAGCAAAAGAAAAATTAGAAACATCCAGTCAAAATAGGTGCTTTTTCCTGTTCCCTTTTTATTGATTAGTCGTTGATATGCCATGATTGATATTCCCACAACCAATAAAACGCCAGCTATATTACCGGTTATCTTGGCAGGGTGCATGAGCGACATCGGATATTCAAAAAACAGTACATTGGCAATGGCTACCAGTGTGACAAAAATCAAAAGGATGAACCCCCAGAAAACAGCCATGTGTGCCCAATAATGGTATTTGTGAGTGTCGCATTTACTGAATTGTTTATGTGTAAGAATAGTTTTTAAAACAGAAAAGAAACTTTTTACCAGGCTATAAGAGCGCACTCCTGGCATATTATTCTTTATATCAGACCAGAATTTTTTAATGCTTAAAACCATCCCGAAGGCCACCAGTAGCACCAATAAGCTAAAAGAAATGTTGAGGTGAAGATGAGGGAAAAACAAAGAATAATTAACATCCCCGTCAGGTATTTGCATTGTGCCAGCTAAAAATAGAATTAGTAAAATGATAATTACCGGGAATAAAATAACAATTGGAAGAAATATTAGCTTGTTTAATGCCCTGGCAAGAAAACTGGGGTTGGCATAATATTCATAATTGATCTGCCGTAAAGAGGAAAGTACATTCGC
>JAUXII010000172.1 GCA_030621075.1 Lentimicrobiaceae bacterium | reverse complement strand
ACACCAAGATCCACTAAGCTTAAAGTTTTGAATACCTATTCTTTGTGAATCTTGGTGTCTTAGTGTCTTCGTGGCATTTTTTTAGTTTTTGATTTCTCGAAGCAGACTCAAGGTTTAATTATTAACAATCTTTAGCTTTAATCATTCTCGAAAAGAGTACGAAAATTTGGATAAAATTAATACTTTTTTCAAAAAGTATGTTAATTTTTTTCAGTAAATTAATTTTATAACTTATCTTTGTAACTGAAAAAAATGAGAGTATAAACCGAACAAAGTATAAACCAAAAAAAAACAATTATGAAAAACTTTACATTAAAAACTTTTGTGCTGGCTTTTGCATTCCTCGCAGTGGCATCATTTGCACTTGCTCAGATGCCTGCAGCAATTACAATTGAGCCGGAAGGTGCATCAGCCTATGATGAGATTACTTTAACGTTTAATGCAAACGAATCCTGTACCCCTGAAGGTAAAGATGACCTGATTGGATTTGATCAGATCTATATGCATTCAGCAGCATTTCAATTGGGCCAGTCGGGTGGCTGGGGCGATTTCGCTGTTGACTATAACGCAACAGGTGCTAACGGACAACAACCTATTCTTACGGCCAATGGCGATGAAACTTATTCCATAACGTTTACTCCCTCAGCTTTTTATGGTTTTCCTGAAGGTACAATAATCACCAAATTAACCGCCGTATTCAACGGAGGCAACTGGGATGCTGAAGGAAAAGACTTCGGTGAAGGTGGATGTGTGGATTTTATGATACCCCTGTTTTATGAATCCGGAGATCCTATTTTATTCTTCACTGTTAATATGTCGAAACTGATCCTCGCCGAACTGTATGATCCATTAGAAAATGATGTTTACCTGAAGTTAGAAGGCTTTGACCCGATAGTAATGGAAGACCAGAGCGGTGGTACTGCCACTGTTTTTGTTGAGGAAGGCCTTGAAGTAGATCAAACCTACACTTATTTCTTTAGTGTTGACAATGAAACTGATGAAGAAGTAACACGTGAGGTGACCACTGTTGGCGGGACCGTATCATTAGAAGACTGGTGGAATGATGACCCATTGGGGCAAATTACTTTTATTGTTGATATGACCTATCAGATTGAATTAGGGACTTTTGATCCTTCTGTTGATATTGTTGATGTTGCCGGAACGATGAATAATTGGGGGGACCCCGGATCAGGTCCTATGGATGATATTGGAGAAAATAAATATTCTATGACCTTTCCTGTCGAACCTGGTTTAGTTGAGTATAAATTCCGTATCAATGGCGATTGGGGCAATGCTGAGTTTCCGGATGGATCTAACAGAATGACATGGGCTACACAAAGTCCTATCACACTGTCACATGTTTACAATGATTATAATCCTAATACATGGCCGGTTACTTTCAATGTTGATATGAACACCGAAATAGCCGAAGACCGTTTCGTTGCAGGCACTGATTACTTAGATATTGCCGGCACAATGAATGGCTGGGGAGGTCATAGCGTATTAATGGATAGAGACTGGACTGCTGATGGTGTATACACCATTAATTTTTTAATTGATACTGCAGCACCTAATCCTAACATGGAATTCAAATTCCGTATTAATGGTGACTGGGGCAATTCAGAATTCCCGGCAGGAGGGCCTAACAGGCATTGGGTCGCCCTGGATACTGCAGGCGGCGTTACCAATCTTTATGAATGTATTTATAACATCCTGGATGTTGCCATGGCTCCTTATGTTTACGATGTTGCTATCGAAGGTGATGTTGACCCAGATATCGAGATAACAGGTGTTTACACGTACTTCGATCCTAATGGTGATCCGGAAGGTGCTTCAATGTATCAATGGTATATCTCTCCTAATGCAGATGGCAGTGAAAAAGTTGCAATTGATGGTGCAACAGCACTTACTTACCTGGTTGTTGAGGCAGATATAGACCAATTCCTCATTTTTGAAGTTACTCCTGTTGCTGATTCGCCTGCTCCAAACACCGGCAATCCTGCATCCGTTGTTTCTTACCAGGTTGGTCATACCGGACTTGGAGAAGCTTACCTGGAAGATGTAGCTATTTACCCAAATCCGGTTTTTGGTGAACTGTTCTTCGATAACACAAGCGATATTACCAGGATTGACATTCACAATTTAATCGGACAAATAATCTATTCACAAGATGTTGTGAATACCCAGAATTTCAAGGTCAATACCAGCAACTGGAATCCGGGTATGTACTTCGTGGTAATTCGTGGCATCGAAAATACTACGCGCACTGTTAAGGTGATTAAAAAATAAACAGATATCTATTATCATGAAAGCCCGGCCAATTTGTGTCGGGCTTTTTTTTTACCCCCTCCTTTTTCCCAAAACCAGGGATAGGAGTTCATCGTTTGAATAATACATAATATAAAATAAACCACGAAGTGGTTTGACATGAATAGCCCCGCGTGTAAACGCGGGGTTAAAAAGCAAAAACCATATCAAGAACCCGACTCAGTCGGGTTCAATTTTCATTTCTATTTTCCCACCCTGCACTTCGTACAGGGCTATTCATGTTCAATCCGCTAGGCGGATTGCTTAGTTATAAGTTCCTTACTTTCATTTGTATCTTTTTATGATTAATCCAAAAAAACAGATTTTGTGACCCTTGTTAAAAGATTATTTTTTTCTTTGTGATTCCTTTGTGTCCGCCAGCTGGCGGATTGGGCGACTTCGTGGTAAAAAACTTCAACCCTTGATTCGCATTATTAATGAAAAATGATAAATCAGAAGTATTAATCAGGAATAACAAATAACCAATAATAAATAAGAAACAAAAGATGAGAAAGTCACTTATCTTAAATAACCATATCTTTGCACCCTCAAATAAAAACATCAGACCTAAATAAATCATTCAAAATGAAAAACATCTTACAAAAATCAATATTCCTTATATCGGTATTAATCGTTCAGAATATTGCAGTTGGACAGTTAATATCTTCAGATCCCGCATTACCAACTGCTGATGATTTTGTCACCATTACTTTCGACGCTTCCCTTGGCAGTGGCGGACTGGCAGGCTATCAGGGTGATGTTTATGCCCATACCGGAGTTATTACCGATGAAAGCTCCTCCCCTTCCGACTGGAAATATGTAATAGCCGGATGGGGTGTTAACGTGCCTGAATGTAAAATGACCAGAATTGGCGAAGACCTCTACGAGCTTGAGATTACACCAACAGTAAGAGAATATTATGGGGTTCCGGCCAATGAACAAATTCTTCAAATGGCATTTGTTTTCCGGAGTGCAATACAAGAGGGAGGAAACTGGCTCGAAGGAAAAACAGAAAATGGAGGTGATATCTTCGTGGAGGTGTATGATGAGGGGTTAAATGTAAGGTTTATCAACCCAGATCAACATGCATTGATCGTTGAACTTAACGACACGATAGAGATTGAAGCAGAAGCCGTTTCTGCTAATACAATTTCTCTCTATCTAAACGATATTAAAATAAAAGAAGAAGCAGGTAATTACCTTTCCGATACATTAATTGCTGATGAGTATGGCAAATACCAGGTTAAAGTAATTGCTGAAAATGACACCGGTTTCGTGGCTGATTCATTCTATTATTTTGTCAAGCACCCGGTAGTTATCAGCCCATTGCCAGAAGGAGTTGTTGAAGGGATTAATTATGTTGATGACAACACGGTTATCCTCTGCCTGTATGCACCCAACAAAGAATACGTTTTTGCCATTGGTGATTTCAGCAACTGGGAAGTTGATACGACCAATTATATGTTTCAAACACCTGACAACACAACTTATTGGGTTCAAATCAATGACCTGGTTCCCGGTCAGGAATATATTTTTCAATACTTTGTTGATGGCGAAATCATTATAGGTGACCCTTATGCAGATAAAACCAGTGATCCCTGGCACGACAAATACATTACAGATGATACCTATCCTGGACTGATCCC
>JAUXII010000053.1 GCA_030621075.1 Lentimicrobiaceae bacterium | reverse complement strand
TTCTTGAAGAATCTCACCTCTCCACCGTATTCAGTCAATTCAGAAAAATAAGATTGTGATACATAGGCGCCCCATGAATCAATCAAAAGTTTAACCTCAACACCCTCCTTGCATTTGCGTGTCAGTGCGTCCCTGAATTTCATTCCCATTTTACCATCACTGTATTTATACATCTCCAGGTAAATATATTCTTTTGCATTCTCAATATCATCCAGCATGGATTGATAAAAATCATGAGCACTTTCAAATATCTGATATTTCTTGTTAGAAGAAGGCACAGGTCAACAGATTGAATTGTATTCGTCAAAGGTATGAAAATCCTTGCAGAATTTTTTGTTATCTTTGCTAATACTAAACATTTATACTATGTTACGTTCTATGACGGGCTACGGAAAGGAACTGGTTTCACTGCCCGAAAAAACAATTACCATCGAAATTCGTACGCTGAACAGCAAGCTGGCTGACATCACCATCAAATCGCCTGCTTTATACAGGGAAAAAGATATTGAAGTCCGGCACCTGTTGCACGAAAAGCTCGAACGAGGAAAGATTGATTTTCAATTATTTATCGAAAACATTGGAGACAAGAGTAATTTTTCCTTAAATCAGTCTCTGGCAAAAAAATACTACAAAGACCTGAAATCCCTGGCCGATGATATTGGAGAAGATGATTTTGACGAGTTTCTACCCGTACTGGTCAAGCTACCTGATGTACTGCATCCTGAAATCGAAAAGCTTAATCCGGAAGAGTGGGAAGTCATTAAAAAAACAATAAACATAACCCTTGATAAGGTCATTGCATATCGGATAGAAGAGGGTAGTTCATTAGAGAAAGATCTTATCGCACGTATTCAATTTATTATTAATTATTTATCAGAAATAGCTCCATACGAACAAGATCGAATAAAAAAGAAAAGAGAAGACCTTTTAGCTGCGCTGAACAACTTAAAAAACAGTATCACTGTTGATAAAAATCGTTTTGAACAAGAATTGATCTATTACCTGGAGAAGCTGGATATTACGGAAGAAAAAATACGATTAAAAAAGCATTGTGAATATTTCTTAGATACTGTAAATGCACCAGGTTCTGTTGGGAAAAAGCTCACTTTTATTGTACAGGAAATAGGCAGGGAGATCAACACGTTAGGCGCAAAAGCAAATAATGCAGAAATTCAAAAATTAGTTGTCCAAATGAAGGATGAGTTAGAAAAAATTCGTGAGCAACTTGCAAATATCCTTTGATATGGAAGGGAAACTAATTATCATTTCAGCGCCCTCCGGGGCAGGAAAAACAACAATTGTAAAACATCTCCTTAAGGCTGGCTTTAACCTGAAATTTTCCATCTCGGCAAGCAGCAGAGCCAGGCGCCCCGAAGAAGTGGATGGTAAAGACTATTACTTTATGTCGGTCCAATCGTTTAAACAAAAAATAGAGGAAAATGCATTTATAGAGTGGGAAGAGGTTTACAAAGATCATTTCTATGGAACGCTGAAATCGGAAGTACAACGGATCTGGGAATCAGGGAACCATGTTATTTTTGATGTAGATGTGGTTGGTGGGCTGAACATAAAAAAATTCTACAACCACCTTGCCCTTGCAATTTTTATTATGCCTCCATCGGTAGAAGTGTTAGAAAACAGACTCAGGAAACGATCAACTGAAACGGAAGAAAACCTGCTAATTCGCCTGAAAAAAGCAAAACGAGAGGTTGCTTTTGCCGAAAAATTTGATACTGTTGTGGTGAATAACAACCTGGAGGAGGCTATTGCAGAGGTTGAATTAAATATTGGCTCCTTTTTAGAAAAAAATCAAATCTAACGAATTGAGGAGATCAAATATCTATGGCAAAATTGATAAGGCATAAAACCGGCCTGTTTTTTGGATCTTTTAATCCAATACACATAGGTCATTTGGTGATAGCAAATTACATGCTTGAATTTACAGACCTGGAAGAGGTCTGGTTTGTCATTTCACCTGAAAACCCACTCAAGGATAAAAAAAGCCTGCTGGCCGGCAATCATAGGTATTATATGGTCAATCTGGCTATTGAAAACAATTACCGCCTGAAAGCATCCAACATTGAGTTCAACATGCCCCGCCCATCTTATACAGTCCATACCCTCGCATACCTTCAGGATAAATACCCACAAAAACAATTTATCGTCATTGCGGGGTCCGATATTTTACCCACCTTTCATAAATGGAAAAATTACGAAGAGATCTTACGCTTTTTTGAATTGTATATTTATCCAAGGCCTGAAACAGGGGAACATCCATATCACGATCACCCTGCAATACAATTCACAAAAGCCCCTATGATGGATATCTCTGCCAGCTTCATCAGGCAATCGATCAAAGAGGGAAAGAATGTTTCGTTCCTGTTACCGGATAAGATATACGACTATATCATCGACATGCATTTTTACGGATAGACTACTCCAAAGCCCCTTCTTCTTTTGAGGAGCAGGGGTTGAGGTGACAGATTAATGAAAGGTTTTACCTCTTCGTTTGATCAGCAACCTGCTGCATCAACTTCTTGATTTCCTCTTCATCTCCAATAAAATAGTCTTTCAGCAGGTTCAGGTCATCATCAAACTCAAAAACATAAGGAATGCCGGTTGGTAGATTCAACCTGACAATTTCTTCGTCGCTTATGTTTTTTAAATGTTTCACCACTGCACGCAAGCTGTTTCCATGAGCAGCTACCAGCACATCGTTGTAGCGTTTGAGCGACTTTGAAATATCACTTTCCCAAAATGGGATCATTCGTTCTACCGTTTGTTTGAGCGCCTCGGTTGAAGGAATTTGAGATTTATCAAGTGACGCGTATTTAGAATCAAACCGGGGATGACGTTCATCATCTTCGCTGACGGGATCGGGTGGAATATCATAGCTCCTTCTCCATTTCAGAACCTGTTCTGCGCCAAATTTCTCTACCGTCTCCTTTTTATTTAATCCTTGCAGGTTCCCATAGTGCTTTTCATTTAGTCGCCAGGTTTTAAAAACCGGGATCCACATCAAATCCATTTCCTCCAGGACCAGCCAAAGTGTTTTTATAGCTCTTTTCAGAAAGGAAGTGTAAGCAACCTCAAAGTAAAATCCCTCTTTTTTAAACACTCTTCCGGCTTCACGTGCTTCTTCCACGCCTTTTTCAGAAAGGTCAACATCAGTCCATCCCGTAAACCTGTTTTCTTTGTTCCAGGTACTTTGGCCATGGCGTATTAAAACGAGTCTTTTCATAATATAAATTTGTGCCAAAAATAGTAATAAATTTATTCCCCTCTCTCTTTCCCGCGCAGAAGATATTTCTGCACCTTGCCGGTTGAGGTTTTTGGGATATTTCCAAACGCAACAGAATCAGGGCACTTAAAGCGGGCTATCTGGTTTTTACAGAAAGAGATGATCTCTGATTCAGTAACCCTGGCGCCTTTCTTCAAAGATACAAATGCTTTTGGCCTTTCACCCCATTTCTCATCCGGGAATCCAACAACGGCACACTCTAAAACAGCCGGATGTTTTACAATTGCCTGCTCAACTTCTATCGTTGAAATATTTTCTCCTCCTGAAATAATAATATCCTTTAACCGGTCGCGCAACTCAATATACCCATCCGGGTGCAAAACGGCAAGGTCACCTGTATGGAACCACCCATCCCGAAACAGATGGTTGGTGGTTTCGGCGTCATTAAAATATTCTTTCATTACGTTATTACCACGCATCAATACTTCACCCATTGTTTTTCCATCGCGGGGTATATCGTTCATCTGTTCATCAACAACCCGAACCAGGTCAGCTGTTATATATGCCTGTCCCTGCCTGGCACGAAGGCGGGCTTGTTCATCCAAGGGGAAGTTATCCCATTCCGAATGCCATTCACAAATCGTGTACGGGCCATATGTCTCCGTCAATCCATATGTATGAATTGGTTGAAAATTCAAGGTTCTTATTTTTTCTAACAATGTTGGAGAAGGAGGAGCCCCACCAAGAGTAACCGTCACAGGATGATAAACCGCTTTGGCTTTGGTGTGGTTAACCAATATATTAAATACCGTTGGTGTTCCATTTAAATGAGTTACGCTTTCCTTATTTATCAGCTCCCATATTTTAGCCGGATCTGCTTTACGCAAACAAATATGTGTGCCGGCAACAGCAGTCACGGCCCAGGTGAAACACCAACCATTACAATGAAACATTGGAAGGGTCCACAAATAAACAGAGGTTGAGTTCATGCCAATTTCAACCACACTGCCAAGGGCATTCAGGTATGCACCCCGGTGCGTATAAATCACTCCTTTGGGCTGGCCGGTGGTTCCTGAAGTATAATTTAATGAAATAGCCTCTTCTTCGTCATCCAACCAACTTTCAAATGATTTAGGAGACCCTTTTGCAATAAACATTTCATAGGGGTCATCATCCTCACCGGTATCATCAACACGTACAACATGAAGATGTGAAGTATCCAGCTGATCAATCAGCGGTTTTAATTCCAGGTCGACAAACAGAAACCGGGCCCCGGAATGCTCGAGCATATAACTAATCTCATCAGTGCTTAACCGGATATTGATCGTAACAAGGATGCCACCGGCGGCCGGAACGGCAAAATGAGCCTCAAGCAAAGCGGGAATATTCGGACATAAAAAAGCAACTTTCTCATGTTTCTTTAACCCTAACCTTCTTAAATGCGACGCCAGGCGGTTTACACGTTCTGCAAATTCTCTATATGTGTAACGCCTGTCGCCATAGACTACTGCGGTTTTGGCAGGAAACATATAAGAGCTACGGTGTAAAAAACTAACCGGGGTCAACTCGGTTCGAAAAATACTTTTTTTTGTTTTATGTTGCATTTTATCTTTCGTCTTTAGAATTTTGGAGTGCACTTTTTATACTGTACATCAAAAATAATGAATAACCTTTAGGTATCAAGACAAAAATTAGTAATATTAAAATCAAATTTCATTGATAATGGTTTTTAATGTAGGTTTGTATACTAATTAATACTATTGTTTTCAATGTCCGACAAAGGTTCAATCCTGGCTACTGGCTACCGCCTACCGGCTACCGCCTACCGGCTACCGCCTACCGCCTACCGCCTACTAATATACACCACCCTGGCAATCATCACCTTCTCCTGTGCCAATCCACTTTCCCCAACAGGTGGCCCTAAAGATACTACTCCCCCCATTGTGGAGGAGGCAGTGCCGCTAAACTTTTCCACTGAATTTTCAGGGAACAACATCCAATTAAATTTTAATGAATATGTGCAGCTTAATAGCCCAAACGAGCAAATTATTATTTCCCCTCCTTTTAAGGAAACACCTGAATATAAATTAAGAGGCAAGACTTTAGTTATTAAGTTTAATGAGATTTTTAAAGAAGCCACAACTTATTCTATCTATTTTGGTGATGCTGTATCTGACATAACAGAAAATAATCCTTTAGATAACTTCAAATATGTTTTCTCAACTGGAATTACGATTGACTCGATGATATTGAGAGGGCAGGTTGTTGATGCTTTTGATGTTGCTCCTGCCGAAGATGTATGGGTTATGCTTTATATTGAAAATATAGATTCGATTCCTTACCTCGACAGGCCTTATTATATTTCTAAGTCTGATAAAGAGGGGTTTTTTGAGTTTCAAAACCTGAAAAACCTACCTTATAAAATTTTCGCATTAAATGATGCAAACAGTAATTACTTATATGACCTGCCTAATGAATGGATAGCATTTTCCGACAGTTTAGTAAATCCGGGTTACCCTGTTCATTTAAACGATACCACTTCCGGTGATTCTCTTATTGGTATTCTTCCTGAATCAATCCGGTTACATTTATTTGAAGAAATTGATTCTATTCAACGATTAATCGAATATAGCCTTGTCAAAGCAAACAATATTAATTTTATTTTCAGGTTTCCGACCATTGATCCATTGGTAACACCAATTGATAACTCTTTACCTGAAACATGGATGGCCAAAGAATTTACCTCCATGAAAGACACGATGACGATATGGATCATGGAGCCCGTTCCTGATACACTTACCCTTGAGATAAAAGATAATGGCCTTGTTCTGGATACTGTTGAAGTAGTAACCAAGCCTCCGGAGCAAAGACGAAGAAGAGCAAGCCAATCAACTAAAGATGAAACAATTAAACTGGAGTCGACAGTATTAAAATCAAAATTGCAGGCTCCTTTTAAGCCATTAATATTGACCAGCCCCTACCCCATTCGGTCATACGACTTCTCCGGGGTGATTATGATTGAAGACCACGATACTTTACTTCCGGAAGTATCATTTGACAACGAGTTACAACGGCGGATTGTCGTCGATCACAAATGGAAAGAAGATATGAATTATCAGTTGATCATACCCGATTCTTCGTTAACTGATATCCTGGGAAACCATAACGATAGTATTGTTGTAAGTTTTAAAACAAGATCATATAGTGAATATGGCCAACTAATCCTGGATTTAACAATCACTGAAGAATTGGCTCATCAAATCATCATTCAGTTGCTTAATGAAAATGATATGGTAATTAATGAAGGGCCTATTTCAGTAGGCATGCCTATTTCTTACAACAACCTATTGCCGGGAAAATACAAAATCAAAGTGATTTTCGACAGAAACAACAATGGCAGATGGGATACCGGAAACTACATTGAAAAGAAACAACCAGAAAATGTATTGTTCTTCAATAAGTTAATTGAAATACGTCCAAATTGGATTTCAGAAGAATCGATGGAGATTTAATCACCACATCTGTTGATACAATGAATGATCTCGCTCAACGCCTCATTTCTAATGG
>JAUXII010000070.1 GCA_030621075.1 Lentimicrobiaceae bacterium | reverse complement strand
CCTACGGGACTTTTGAAAAACAATTCGTTCTGAAAAATCAAATACGACATCTAAACTATATATCGCAACCAAAACGACTGGACTGGATACAACCTGTAACCCGAAAATCAGAAATTGATAATCCCCACCAGCTCGTTTTTCTTCAAGTAATTCAAACAGTTTTGCCGTTGCTGTTGCATCACCTAATGCCCGGTGGCGGCTCAACCCTGTGGTTTCCACATCAATAATAGCGTACATGCGATAGAAATCAGTTTATAGGTCGAGTCTGGTTTGAATGGCTTTTACCTCATTTTTCAGAATGCGGATCGTTTCAACCATCTCTTCTTTTTCAATATTAGGTTCCGGAAGTTCAGAGCTGATGAAATTAATAAACTTCCATACTTCCTTTATTTGATTAACGGGCATATCGTACGATTTATAGAATGGGTTCAATGAGTGAAGTGCCAGTATCTTATCAGTTTTTATCTTGTTTTCAACAACTTTAAATACCACCCCTTCATTGAGCGTAAGGAGAATATAGGCATGTTTGCTTTTGATGAAATTCCAGTTTTGTATAAATTCACCTATTACCCATGAACCATCGGGGATAGGATGCATGGAGTCGCCGGCGATTTGAAATGCCCGGTATTTTTTTTGCTTCGACAGGAATGGCAATTGAAACGCAGGCAGTACTTTAATGTACTCCGGATCGGCATACCCGTTTGCATAGCCTGCTTTAGCCTTCTCGTTGATTAGCTCGATGTTCTCTTCGTTTTCATTATCAACAATTGTAGTCAGTACCCTTAATTTGTTGCCTGTAATGTAAACATCATACCCTCTTTCCAGTTGTGAAAGCTGGCTTTCCGAAAGTTCTGTCAAATCTATTTTTACCAGGGTGTCTATCGCAACATTATAGTACTTTGAAAATGAGACCAGGGTATCGATACTGGGCTCTGCCACCTTGTTTTCATAGCCACTCAGCGTTGAACGTTTCATCCCAAGTGTATATGCCACATCATCCTGAGTGCACCCTTTGCGTTTTCTGAGAAATTTGATATTTGAGTTAAAATACATGGTTATTTATTTGTTTTTAATAAAAATGATTAATTTGTAAGCAAAAAAATGATTAAAAACTAATCAAAGGTATATCAAATATATTTAATACCAAAAATTTTAACATTTTTTATTGAAATTATAATATTTAAAAGCATGAGGTATGCAGCACTGTTATCCGAAACCTTAAACCTTAAACTTTGAACCTTAAACCTTAAACCTTAAACTTTGAACTTTGAACCCTAAACAGCGAACCATCGTTCATCTCGACCTCGACACTTTTTTTGTCTCTGTTGAGCGCTTACAGAATTCCAGCTTGATTGGTAAACCAATTGTTATTGGTGGAACCTCCGACCGTGGAGTGGTAGCCAGTTGTAGCTACGAAGCCAGGAAATTCGGTGTGAGCTCTGCCATGCCTGTGAAACTTGCCCGCTCTCTTTGTAATGATGCCATTGTTATCAGAGGAGATATGGAAGCGTATAGCAAATATTCCAACGTGGTTACTGAAATCATCGCTGAAGAAGCTCCTTTGTTTGAAAAAGCTTCAATCGACGAGCATTACATTGACATAACCGGAATGGATCGCTTTTTTGGCTCCCTTCAATGGAGCAGAGAGCTCAGCCTCATATGCTGTGGAAAGTTACCAGAGCATCTACCTGAAAGCTTATTTTCCCCTTGAATTTATGGTTGCCGTTATAAATAACTTTGGTGGTTTCTACCAGACATGGGTCTATTTTAATGAGGCTCAGCGGCAGGGTGCCCGGATCAACCTACCTTGTATAAATCATGGTCAATACAAAACATCAATAATTGGTAAGGATGTTTACATTGGATTTATTCATATTACAAACCTGCAAACAAAGATTTCCCGGGCAATCAGTTTTGAGAGAGATAAAAACGGAATATATAAAAGCCTGGAAGATTTTGTTGAACGCATACATGCACCATTGGATCAGATGATTATTCTAATCAGAATTGGAGCGTTTAGGTTTACCGGTACAACCAAATCACAGTTGCTATGGGAAGTCCACCTCTTTTTTGGGAAAACCAGAACAGTGAACTACACAGGGTTTCTTTTCAATGCTTCTATTTTGAATTACAGGCTACCGGAGCTTAAGCATGAGAAGTTGGAAGATGCTTATGATGAATTTGAATTCCTGGGATTTCCGGTCACTGTTTCTCATTTCGATATACTGGAAACAACCTACAGGGGAGAGGTTTTAGGAAAAGATTTAAAAACGTATGTTGGGAAGAAAGTCCGTATGGTTGGCCGCCTGGTAACGGTCAAGTATGTTAGAACAATAAAGAAAGAATTGATGCATTTTGGAACTTTCCTGGATATGCATGGTGAGTTTTTCGATACGGTCCATTTTCCTGATTCTTTAAAGGATTACCCCTTTCGGGGAAAAGGAATTTATTTAATTCAGGGCACGGTAAATGAAGAGTTTGATTTTCACAGTGTAACTGTCGAAAAAATGGCAAAGTTGCCGTTGAAAGAGGATCCGAGGAATGGGTAAGGTATTCCCGTGAACCGCACTATCGTTCTACACTTAAAAATTATAACGATAAGACTTTTTAATTATATTTTAATACATTTGAAAATCCTTAAACTTATTAAATGAGATATGAGTATCCTGCAACAAACTAATGACGCCACAGCATTCTTGAAAGAAAAAGGGTTTGAATCCCCTGAGGTTGGTATTATCCTCGGAACCGGCCTGGGAAAGCTAATTGATAAGATCCTAATCGACGTGGATATCCCATATAAAGATATACCGCATTTTCCGCTGGCAACAGTTGATTTTCATTCCGGCAACCTGATCTACGGCACGCTTAACGGAAAAAAAATAGTCGCTATGCATGGAAGGTATCACTTTTATGAAGGGTATTCGTACCAGCAAATAACACTTCCAGTCAGAGTAATGAAGAAACTCGGTGTGAAATGCCTGTTAATTTCTAATGCCAGTGGTGCTATTAATACTGACTTAAAAAAAGAATCGCTGATGCTTCTCGACGATCATATCAATCTCATGCCAGGAAACCCGTTAATTGGCGCGAATAACGACGAATTAGGCCCCAGGTTTCCCGATATGAGCCAACCTTATTCATCATGGCTAAATGAAAAACTTGAAAAAATTGCTACTGAAAAAAATATTACACTTCATAAAGGAGTTTATGCAGCTCTTCCCGGCCCTATGTTGGAAACAAAGGCTGAGTACAGATATTTACGGATAATTGGAGCTGATGCGGTAGGGATGTCTACTGTGCCTGAGGTTATTGTAGCTAATCACATGAATTTGCCATGTGCTGTTATATCTGTTATTACCGATGAATGTGACCCTGATAATCTGGCTCCTCTTAATCTTAGTGATATTTTTGAATCAGCTGCAAAAGCTGATGTTGATCTTAGTAAGCTCATTTTCAGCCTGATGAATGGATTATGACTTACTTAGCGTAATTAACAGCTCTTGTTTCCCGAATTACCGTGATTTTAATTTGTCCGGGATAAGTCATCTCATCCTGGATTTTTCTTGACAGATCGAAGGAAATCTGATTAGCTTCATTATCGGTAACTTTATCAGCGCCAACAATTACTCTTAGTTCGCGTCCGGCTTGAATAGCATACGTTTTAATAACTCCCGGATAGGATAATGCCAATTCTTCGAGATGGTTAAGTCGTCGGATATAGGCCTCAACAACTTCCCTTCTCGCCCCTGGTCTTGCCCCTGAAATAGCATCACAAACCTGGACTAAAGGGGCAATAAGAGAAGTCATTTCAACTTCATCGTGGTGAGCTCCTACTGCATTACAGACATCAGCTTTTTCTTTAAATTTTTCGGCTAATTTCATGCCTAACAATGCATGAGGGAGTTCGGGTTCATTATCCGGTACTTTTCCAATATCATGCAACAATCCGGCGCGTTTTGCAGCCTTAGGGTTTAACCCTAACTCTGATGCCATGGTTGCACAAAGGTTAGCTACTTCTTTTGAGTGTTGAAGAAGATTTTGGCCGTAGGAAGAACGATATTTCATGCGTCCTACCATTCGGGTCAATTCATGGTGCATGCCATGTATCCCAAGGTCAATACAGGTACGCTTACCTGTTTCAATGATCTCCTGTTCAATTTGTTTTTTCGTTTTAGCAACCACTTCTTCAATCCGGGCAGGGTGAATGCGTCCATCCGTAACAAGCTTATGCAACGACAGTCGTGCAATTTCCCGTCTAACCGGATCGAACCCAGATAAAATAATAGCATCTGGTGAGTCATCTATAATAATCTCAATTCCTGTTAATGATTCCATCGCTCTGATATTCCTGCCTTCTCTTCCAATAATACGTCCTTTAACCTCATCGCTTTCAATATTAAAAACAGAAACAGTATTGTCAATGGCATGCTCAACTGCAGTCCGTTGAATAGTTTCAATTACAATCTTCTTAGCTTCCAGGTTGGCAGTCAATTTGGCTTCATCAACAACCTCTTTAATATGTGAAATTGCCTCAGTACTGGCCTCTTCTTTTAAGTTTTCTATAAGCTGGGCTTTTGCTTCATTAGCTGATAACCCGGAGATTGTTTCTAATTGTTCAACCTGTTTTCTATGTGATTTTTCCAGGTCCACCTGTTTTTTATTAACCAGATCCAGCTGTGTGGAAAGATTGTTTTTTATTGTATTAACCTCTTTTTGTTTTCGCTGGAGTTCTTCCATTCTTTGTGAGAAAGTCGATTCTTTCTGTTTTAGCCTGTTTTCATTTTTATTCAGGGTATTATTTTTATCCTGAATAATTCTTTCATGTTCAGACTTAAGCTGGAAGAATTTTTCTTTTGCCTGGAGGATTTTTTCTTTTTTAATAACTTCAGCTTTCTCTTGAGCTTCCTTCAAAACAATCTCACTTTTCTTTTCTACTGCTTTTCGCAAGATTGTGCTTGTTGCCAATATTCCGATTATCAATCCTGCTACAGCTGCAGCCGATATTAGTAGTATATCATCCATTTCCCTTTTCGTTTAGTATATATTATCAATAAATTAATAAAAAAAACCCGCAGTTAATTCGGAGTTTTGAAACCCCAGATGACATGGAAAGGGCAGCCAAGATTTTCGAACGTCCACTGTCCAAACATACAAGTACATTTGAACCCCGAAGGGTGAGGCCTGTTCTACAACCTTATGAGCAAAGCCCTAAAAGTTGTAATGTTGAGTTTACAAACTGTCTGAATTAATGCGGGTAATTTTTTAATTTTTTTTCAAAGAACGCCTTGTTAGTCTTTTATGAACTATTGGTTAAAATTTCATCTAACAGCAATAGCTTTTTATTCAATTCATCATCATGAAAAGATAAACGGTTTTCCGAATTAAAGGCAAGGGTTGCATAATTTAATGCTGCCATGGCCAACAGATCCTGTTTGTCTTTAAAAGCATATATTTCCGAATATTCCTTTAACAATACACTGATAGCTTTTGCTGCTTTTCTGATTATTTTTTCGTCTTTCCTGTCTATCGTTAAATGATATGGCCTATCGGCAATATGCACTGTTATTGATAGTTCATTCATATATTTTCTCCCGTAAGAGAATCTGTTTTATTTATTTAAAAGACTAATACATTTGTCAATTTCCCGCACAAGTTCAGTAATCTTTTTTTTAACATCTTTCGATCCGGTGTTTATTTCAAGGGCTTTTGATACCTTCAAAATCCTGTATTTGTTTTCCAGATCAGTTATCATAGATTTCTGTACTTCTAAGGTTTTTGTAATTTTTTCCTTTTGTTGTTTTAAATAATTGTTTTCTTCTTTAATGGATTTTTGCCGTTCAATTAAATTTCTGATCTTTAGCTCGATAGAGGAAATTAGCTGATCAGCATTCATCATCAAAAAAGATTATTTCATTGTGTTCCTTTGTGCAAAATTAATATTTTTTTA
>JAUXII010000271.1 GCA_030621075.1 Lentimicrobiaceae bacterium | reverse complement strand
TGGACATCCTGATTTTTTAACAGGCAGTTATGCTTTTATTCCGGAGAGTTTACCCGGTGCCAGGTTTCCAAAATATGAAGGCATAAGATGTTTAGGCCAAAATCTTTCAGGATTTGCTCAACATGTTTGTAAAAAAGAACGCAAGCTTAACCTCAGTTGGCTTATTAACTATTATACTTTTTTGAAAGACAAAACTGATTTTTTTAACACATATTTTGATACCCTGGCAGGAAATTCGAAGCTCAGGCAACAAATAATTAACGGTTTAACTGAAGAAGAGATCAGAGCGAGCTGGCAAGAAAAGCTTTCACATTTTAAAACCACGCGAAAAAAATACCTGCTTTACCCTGATTTTGAATAGCATTATTACAGTAGATTTAATCCAAATTACATATCTCCTATTAATTTTTCTGGCAAAATAGTTATGTTTGTAGATTGAAGCTCTTCAAAATAATTTAATAAGTAACCAACATCATACCTATTATGCCCAGTTTTGTAATTTCCGACAAATGTGATGGCTGCAAAGCGCTGGATAAAACAGCCTGTCAATATATCTGTCCCAACGACCTGATGGTTCTCAATAAAGAGATCAATAAAGCCTATAACCGGGCTCCCGAAATGTGCTGGGAGTGTTATAGCTGTGTAAAAATCTGCCCTACACAGGCTATTGAGATTAGAGGTTATGCCGATTTTATGCCAATGGGAGGCGTTGTCCAGCCTTTACGAGGCACTGATTCTATTATGTGGTCGGTCAGGTTCAGGAATAAACAAATAAAAAGATTTAAATTTCCAATCAGAACAACACCCGAGGGATCAGCTGAGCCGGATGCCGGATGGGACACCGGGTCTGATGACCTAAATAGCCCACTATTGCGTACCGAACCCGGCTCACTGGGATCATCAGAGCTTAAAAAACTTTAAAATCAAAAAAGCATGGATCATTTTGAAACTATCGAAATAAAAACCGATATATTAATCCTTGGCGGTGGCATGTCAGCCTGTGGTGCTGCTTATGAGGCTGCCCACTGGGCTAAGCAACATAATCTCAAAGTAACCCTGGTTGATAAAGCAGCCATGGATCGAAGTGGCGCTGTGGCAATGGGATTATCTGCTATCAACCTTTATCTGGGAGATAATTCTCTTAAGGATTATGTAACCTATGTTAAAAACGACTTGATGGG
Source organism: Lentimicrobiaceae bacterium (assembly GCA_030621075.1). The sequence goes on along the minus strand of JAUXII010000271.1, from coordinate 1,682 downwards.
CATTGCCCGTGATGACCTTGTTGCTAATATAGCGAGGCATGTGGATTCATCAGTACACCTCTTTGAGAAATGGGGTCTTCCCATCTGGAAAGATGAAGAAGGCAACTATGTCAAAGAGGGAAAATGGCAGATAATGATCCACGGAGAATCGTATAAAAATATTGTTTCCGAAGCTGCCAAGAATGCCTTAAAAGAACTTGGAGATAACGGCAGTTACTATGAACGAATATTCATTACGGAACCTCTTATGGATGGTGACAGGTGCGTTGGAGCTACCGGATTCAGTGTTAGGGAAAATAAATTTTATGTTTTCAGAGCCAATGCCGTTCTTGCTACAATGGGCGGGGCAGTTCATGTGTTTCGTCCGAAATCTGTAGGAGAAGGGCTTGGAAGGTCGTGGTACCCTCCCTTTAATTCAGGTGCAAGTGCCTATTTCACCATTAAAGCAGGAGCTGAAATGACCAGCCAGGAGGTACGATTTATTCCTGTAAGGTTTAAAGATGCTTATGGGCCTGTTGGTGCGTGGTTCCTTCTGTTTCAGGCAAAAGCAAGAAACTCCCTTGGGGAAGATTACATGGAAACCAGGGTCGCTGAATTAGAAAAATGGGCACCTTATGGTAAGGTTAAACCCATCCCTGCCAACCTGAGGAATTATTTAATGATGCTGGACCTCGAAGATGGCAAAGGGCCAATATACATGCGAACTGACGAAGCGATCAAAAACCTGCTTGAAAAAATCGAAGATGAAAAAGAAGCCCGTAGGGCAAAAAAGCATCTCGAGAGTGAAGCCTGGGAAGATTTTCTGGATATGACCATTAGTCAGGCGTTGCACTGGGCATCGAGTAACATTATGCCTGAAGAAACCCCCTCTGAAATCGCTGCCTGTGAGCCCTATTTTATTGGGTCACATTCGGGGGCATCAGGGGCATGGGTCAGCGGCCCCGAAGATATGGCACCTGATGCATACAAATGGGGTTATGGACAAATGACAACTGTGAAAGGATTATTTGCAGCAGGAGATGCCTCAGGAGCTTCAAGCCATAAATTCTCATCCGGATCATTCACCGAAGGGCGCATTGCTGCCAAAGAAGCCATTCGCTTTTGCGTTGAAAACCCAAACACTTCAACTATCCAACAGGAAAAAATTGATGTTCTAAAAAAAGAAATCTTAAAACCACTCGAAATTTTTTCAGCCCATAAAAACTACTCCATCGATCCGGAAGTTAATCCGAATTATATCAAGCCAAAGGCGTTTATGCACCGGCTTCAAAAAATCATGGATGAATATGCCGGTGGCGTGTCGTCCGGGTTCAAAACATCAAAAGCATTTTTAGAAAGGGGATTGGAGTTACTGACCTTTTTAAAAGAAGATGCAGAAAATCTGGCCGCCTCCGATCTGAATGAATTGATGCGATGCTGGGAAAACAAACACAGGCTTGCGCAGGCCGATTCACATATTCGAACACTGCTATTCAGAGAAGAAACACGCTGGCCGGGATATTATTTCCGCACCGACTTTCCAACTATGAAAGAAGAGTGGAAGTGTTTCGCCAATTGTAGATGGGATCCGGAGAGTGGGGAGTGGGAGATGATTAGAAGGGAAATTATTGATTTGGTGGAATCAGAAGTGCGCGAACTTTTAAAGAAATACGAATTCCCCGGAGATGAAATTCCTATTATCA
>JAUXII010000193.1 GCA_030621075.1 Lentimicrobiaceae bacterium | reverse complement strand
AATGTGACTTATGACTGTTCGATAGTATTTCCGGAAAGTGATGCAGGTATGACCAATAAATATCCCTTCAGATTTCCTGATCTATTCAAATCCAGCCAGTAAGTACCTCTATATTATGTCAACCGGATCAAAATCAGATCCCTTTTATGATATATTTTAAATTCGATGAATGTAAATCTTGAAAAATTAGCTGACCTGTTTCTCTTGAAGTATGGAACTTCAACCGACCCGATTAATCTGTTTTTTGCTCCTGGACGGGTAAATCTTATTGGCGAACATACAGATTATAATGATGGAGTTGTATTGCCTTGTGCTATTAATTATGGAACTTTTCTTTTGGCCAGATTAAATCACACAAATACTATTAGGCTGGCAACAACTAATTTTAGATATTCTACCACTGTTAGAATCGACAATAGTATCCAACCTCACTCAAATGAATGGGTAAATTATCCATTTGGTGTCTTTAATGAGTTTTTAAAAATGCCTGTTTCGATACCTGGTCTTGACCTGCTGTACTCTGGTGATATCCCGAATGGAGCTGGCTTGTCATCTTCAGCATCTATCGAAATGGTTACTGCTTTTGCGATTAACAATATCATTGACCTCAACCTTGGTATGATCGATTTAATTAAGATGTCAAGAAGAGCAGAAAATCTTTTTGTTGGAGTAAATTGCGGCATCATGGATCAGTTTGCCGTTGGGGCAGGACAACGAGATCATGCAATTTTATTAGATTGTAAGACACTGGAGTATGAACTGATAATGTTACCCTTTACAGATTACAGGTTGATAATCGCCAATACCAATAAAAAAAGAAAATTATCAGATTCAAAATATAACGAACGTGTGGTTGAGTGTAATGAAGCATTAAGTATTTTAAAGAAATATATAGATATTCAGGCGCTTGGCGATCTTTCTGTTGATGATTTTGAACAATATAAAACCAAAATTGAGGATGATATCCTTAGAAAAAGATCGACGCATGTTGTTTATGAGAATGATAGAGTTAGGCGGGCTGCCGAAGCGTTAAAAAGTAGTGATTTGTCTTCTTTTGGTCTATTAATGTATGATTCTCATTCCTCTTTACGGGAAAACTATGAAGTAACCGGATATGAACTTGATTCGCTGGTTGAGGCAGCGTTAGCCCAAAAAGGTGTTATAGGGAGCCGCATGACAGGTGCTGGATTTGGTGGCTGTACTGTTAATTTGGTTCATCAAAGTCATGTTAAGGAATTTATGTTAAATGTTGAGCAAATTTATCACCGAAAAACAGGCTTAATGCCTGATTTTTATCAAATTGAGGTTTCCGGTGGGGTTAGAAGATATTCATAATATTATACCATCTCAGGAATTTTTGACTCAATAACTAATTGTGATAATATTTCCTTGAAACTAACGTTTTTATAATTCATTCATTTATTGTACTTTTGCGCCATGTTAAAAAAGCCGGTTTTTGTTTGGTTCATATTGCTTGCGATTCTTGGAGTTAGCTCCTGCAGCAACTACCAGAAGCTTTATAAGAGTGACGATGTAGATGCTAAGTATGAAATGGCTCTCAAGTATTATAACCAGGAAAACTATTACAGGGCACTTGAGTTACTTGAAGCGGTAATTCCTTTTTACAGGGGAACAGAAAAGGCAGAAGATCTTTATTACTATTATGCTTATAGCCATTATCACCAGGGAGATAATATTTTGGCTAGCTATTACTTTAAACGATTTACAAAAACTTTCCCGAAAAGTAAATATACTGATGAATGCTTGTTTATGGCAGCCTATTGCAAGTACCTTGATTCACCAGTTTATAGTCTTGATCAAACCAGTACTGTAGAGGCATTAGTTGAGCTTCAATTGTATATAGATGTGTTTCCTGATAGCGAAAGGGTTGAAGAAGCAAATGAATTAATGGAAAGTCTTAGGAATAAGCTTGAGAAAAAAGCATTTGAGATTGCTAAATTGTATATAAAGATGGAAGACTATAATGCAGCTATCACTTCTTTTAAGAATTTGCTTGAAAGTTTTCCCGATTCCCGGTATCAAGAACCTGTTTTATTTAATATTGCTAAAGCCCAATATTATTATGCATTTCATAGCATCGAGTCGAAGAAAAAAGAACGATTCATTGAAATGGTTGAAGTTTACGATGCATACATTTCCTTATACCCTGATAGTGAGCATGCTAAGCAGGTTACTACGTATTATGAAAACTCAAGAGAGTATTTGTCATCAAATTAGAAAATAATTAATATTTATTCATATGGACTATAAAAAAGTAAAATCTGATAGATCAGCAATTACAAGAACAGTTCGTAAATTTGATCAAGAAACGGGCAATATTTACGAATCAGTGGTTATTATGTCGAAAAGGGCAAACCAAATTTCTTTGGAGATGAAAGAAGAACTTGATAGAAAAATTGCTGAATTTGCTTCCCCAACGGATAACCTGGAAGAAGTATTTGAAAACAGGGAACAGATTGAGATTGCAAGGTTTTATGAACGGGTTCCAAAACCTACATTGATTGCTGTTCAGGAATTTCTTGATGATAAGATTTATTATAGAAACCCTCTAAAAGAGAGCAAAGCGAAAATTTAATAATAGATTTTAATTCCTTCTTTTGAATGTTTTCAGGAAAAAAGATTCTTATTGCAGTAACAGGTAGCATTGCTGCCTATAAGATAGCTTATCTTGTAAGGTTACTTGTAACGAGGAAAGCAGAAGTGCGGGTTGTAATGACACCTGCTGCAAAGGATTTTATCACACCATTAACGCTTGCTACATTATCCTGTAACCCGGTTCTTTCCAAACCATTTAATCAGGATGATGGTAGTTGGAATTGTCATGTGGAGTTAGGAAATTGGCCTGATGTTATGCTGGTTGCCCCGTTAACCGCCAATACACTGGCTAAGATGGCTCATGGAATTACTGATAATTTTTTTCTATCAGTGTACCTTTCTGCAAAATGTCCGGTATTCTTTGCTCCAGCGATGGATATTGATATGTACAAGCACCCGACTACATCTGAAAATATTCAAAAATTAAAATCATTTGGACATTACTTGATCGAACCGCAAGTTGGCGAGCTGGCCAGTGGTTTAAGTGGCCCTGGCAGAATGGAAGAACCTGAAAAGATTGTTTATCTTCTTAACGATTTTTTCCAAAAAAAAAAGGAACTCATCGGTAAAACCGTATTAATCTCAGCAGGGCCCACTTTTGAAGCTATTGACCCTGTTCGGTTTATTGGAAATTATTCTTCAGGGCTTATGGGATATTCATTAGCTGAAGAAGCATTAAAAAGAGGGGCAGAGGTTATTTTAGTCAGTGGACCAACCCATGTTGAACTTTCAAGTAGTGAACTAAAACTGGTGAATGTTGTTTCAGCTGAAGATATGTTTGTTGAATGTGACAAATACTTTCAAAAAGCTGATATTACTATAATGACAGCAGCTGTTGCTGATTATACACCTGCAGAACCTTCCGGGAAGAAAATAAAAAAAGAAGAAAAAATCAAATCCATTACAGTGAAACCGACTAAAGATATCCTTTCATATTTGGGACAAAAGAAAAGGAAAAATCAGCTCCTTGTTGGATTTGCGTTGGAGACTGATGATGAGGTTGATAATGCTGTAAAAAAATTGCATAATAAAAAACTAGACCTGATCGTTTTAAATTC
>JAUXII010000093.1 GCA_030621075.1 Lentimicrobiaceae bacterium | reverse complement strand
CATAAATAACCAATGAAGAGTCGAAAGTCATCCCTCCATCAATAGAAAAGGAAGATTGAATGTATCCACTGGCATTTGGTCCTCCAGCCCAGTCAGGATATGAGGCGCATTGACGCGCTGTGAACATCACCGTATTGAGATCTGCATTATACGTGAGAGCCGTGCATTCCTCAACAAGCAATGAATATAGGTTACCAGAAGAAGCAACAGGTACCTTAAAAAGATCCCTTGATGTAGCGCCAAGAACATTGGCAGGTTTGAAAGGCCTGAAAGTTGAAAATGTTGGGTCAGCAGACTGCGTTATGGATTCAACCTTTTGCCCGGCAAATTTCCGTTCACCTTTCGTAGTTCCACGCATTTGTGCATTTAAAGATATAGCAAATGCGATTAGAACTGAAAACAGTAATAATTTTTTCATGATCATTTTTTTTTAATTAAACATTTGATTATTAGAAATTCTTGAATTTTTGCCTAACGAACCACAAAAGTAATAAAAAAATTAATTATGATACTATTACCGACATAAAAAAAACCATTAGTCTTGACCTTAACAATTCATATTCCTTCAAAAACTGAGCGTTGCTATTTATTGAAATTAAAAATATGAACATGGCTTGTGTTGACTTGCAGCAATCGCTGGATCTCGGATTTACCGATTCGTATGGTGGTAAAATTAAGGAGCTGATTGGAAAATACCGTGTGGAGTAAGATCTTTTAACAAAGGTCACAAAATGGCTTGAGGCGTCCATTTTGAGATCCCGGTGCAAGTTAGAGAGATAATGTATTAATATTGAGATCCCGGTGCAAGCCCGGGATGACGATGCTCACATTTTTCATTCATTGGCACGTCATCCCTGCGAAAGCAGGGATCTCCATGATTACCACACCTCAGTTACTTCGACTTGATCTGGAACCTCCATGATTACCGCAGCTCAGTTACTTCGACTTGATCCGGGACCTCCATTATTACAACTCCTCTGTCATCCCAGACTTGATCCACGATCTAAAAACATCTGTCTTGTTTTCCGCATTCAGACATCCAAAATATTCGCACTACTTCCTCATTTTTTTTTCAACATACAGTATTACCCCAAAAAACATATTTGGCAAAAAAGGCAAAAAAAAAGGACTGCCTTGGCAGTCCTTTATGATATTCGGCAAGAAGTCGTTTTAGTTAACGATCATCTTCCTTGTAACACTGTTTTCACCAGCTTTCACGGTATAGAAAAATACCCCTGACTGAAGGTTTGAACCATCAATAGTCAACTGATGAACGCCTGATCCAACAATGCCTGCATTATAATCATACACTTTTTGGCCCATCAGGTTAAATACCTCGATACTCAGGTTAGATGATTCTGTCAACTCAACCGTAACAACAGATGTTCCACTAAAAGGGTTCGGGAAATTCTGTGATACATTGCTGATTTGATTGAATTCAATTTTTTCATCGATACCAACTTCAAACAAAAAATCAACCCCATGTAACAATGAGTGATATACCGGAGATAAATCTGATTCACCAAGCCTGGTAGTAGTAACCGGCACTGAGTATAACCCTTCACCATGATCTATGGCATAATCAGAACAATACATATAATAATTATCCAGGGCCCAGAACTGTGTTAGATAAGTAATGTTTTGCGTAGGGAGCCAGAGAGAAGCATTTATATCCGCACCTTGAGCAACGATATCCGGAAACAGGTTTAGCTCTGATAAAGCAGGATCGGTATCCATCCACACATAAAAAATCTTAGTTCCGTCAGGAGACTGTGACATTTGCGGCCTGGCACTATATCCAACTCCTAACGGGTCGTTTGCAGCATCGACATTCTTTGCCAGGACAAAATCAATGGCCTGGGCATCCCAACCACCATCGGGTGTTGTATATAAGTCGTACAATATCCCTTGTATATTAGTAAAAGTCCAGATCCAGCCCATTGAGTCAGGATCAATACTGGATGCGCTATATACATAACACAAATAGTGCAGCATGCCATCCGCATCAACTAAAACATCACTTGGGGAGGATACATAAGGATGTTTTTCAGTAGTACCACTTGCAGGGAATAAAGAGTCATAAATGGTCGGAATGTCTCTGAAGTCAAAAATATCCATAAGGTCCCAGTCTTCGCCGCCATTTTCTGTTTTGTAAGCAAAAGGTGTATAAGCCCATGCATAGGGAGAGTCTTCATGATTACCAGTATAAACTAAATAACCGGTCTGGCCATCTTTTGACCATGCGTAACCAGGCCAGGGGTTACCATTGGGGAAACCCTCGGAGTCTTCAGTATATTCCGGTATATCTTCCCAGCGGGTCCATTCAACGGCATTCTCATCTGCATCCCATACACCATCGTTTAAAATAATCTCATATGAGGTATAATACATACCGTTATCCTGATGGTCATTCGCATAAACATGAAAAGTACCATCATCACATGCTGTAAGGAACCTCCTGGCAAACTCCATATGTACATCAGGATCATCATAGAAAACTTTCTGAATATTTCCGTTGGTAGAATCAATTTTCATACTGGCAAAATAGTTACCATCCCATGCTCCGGCTGGATAACCCACCTCCCAAAAAGGTCCACATATAACAGAGTAGGCTTCATAAGGATCTGTATTACCTGGCGGGTTATAAATTACGCCGGAAGGATAACGTCCAACATTAATTGGTCCGGTATAATCATCATAAATAATTAATGAAGAGTCGAAAGTCATCCCTCCATCAATAGAAAAGGAAGATTGAATGAATCCACTGGCATTTGCTCCTCCTGAATAGTCAGGATATGAGGCGCATTGACGAGCTGTGAACATCACCATGTTAAGATCTTCATTATACGTGAGTGCTGTGCTCTCCTCAACAAGCAACGAATATGGGTTATAAGAAGAAGCAATAGGCACCTTAAAAAGATCCCTTGACGTGGCACCAAGAATATTGATAGGTTTGAAAGGCCTGAAGGTTGGAGTTAACGGGTCAGCCGACTGCTTTATGGATTCAACCTTATTTCGCATATTTTTTCGTTCACTCTTCAAAGCACTACGCGACTGCGCATTTAAGGATATAGCAAATGCGAATAGAACTGAAAATAGTAATAATTTTTTCATGATCATTTTTATTAATTAAACATTTGATTATTAGAAATTCTTAAGTTTTTGCTCAACGAGCAATAAAAGTAATAAAAAAATATTATTGAGCCAATAAATTAAAAAATCTTAATTTTTCAATATCTTTGCACCCAATTTTACCTAACAGAATAAATTAGTATGATCACAATTACACTTCCGGATAGCACAAAAAAGCAGTATAAGGAAGGAGTTACTGCTCTTGAAATAGCCATGGATATTAGCGAGGGCCTGGCCCGAAATGTTTTATCTGCTAAAATAAATGGAGAAGTCTGGGATGCAACACGACCCATTAATGAGGATGCTGATGTTCGGTTATTAACTTCGAGGGATGAAGAGGGTATGGCAACATTATGGCATTCATCGGCACACCTGATGGCTGAAGCCATTAATGCACTCTATCCCGGCGTGAAGTTTGGAATTGGCCCCAATATTGAAAAAGGATTTTACTACGATATAGACTTTGGGGATTATGATATCTCAGAAAAGGATTTTGAGAAGATCGAAAACAAAATGATGGAGTTTGCCAGGGAAAAGCAGCTTCTTATTCGTCAGGAAGTATCCAAAGCCGAAGCAATTGAATATTTTACCCGGAAGAACAATGAATACAAGCTTGAACTGATCAATGAACTTGATGATGGTGAAATAACGTTTTACCGGTCGGGCGATTTTGTTGATTTATGCAGAGGCCCTCATCTGCCAAATGCGGGTTTTATCAAGGCTATTAAATTATTAAATGTTGCAGGTGCTTATTGGCGTGGTGATATTAAAAGAAAACAACTTACACGCATTTATGGGATCACATTTCTCAAGAAAAAGGATTTGACTGATTACCTGCAATTTATTGAGGAGGCAAAACTAAGAGATCATCGCAGGATTGGCAAAGACCTTGAATTATTTACTTTTTCTCAATTAGTAGGATCCGGTTTGCCGTTATGGTTGCCTCGTGGTGCTGAGTTAAGGGAACGGCTTGAGAACTTCCTGAAGAAAGTTCAGAAAGAGGCTGGCTATGAACAGGTGATCACACCCCATATTGGCAAAGTTGAGCTTTATAAACTGTCAGGACACTACGATAAATATGGTGAGGATTCATTTCAACCAATCGATACCCCAATAGAAGGTGAACAGTTTTTTCTGAAACCAATGAATTGCCCTCATCATTGTGAGATTTATAAGTCGAAACCTCATTCTTACAAAGATATGCCTATTCGTCTGGCAGAATTTGGCACGGTTTATCGATACGAGCAGTCAGGGGAATTGCACGGTTTAACACGTGTTAGAGGTTTTACACAGGATGATGCACATATTTTCTGTCGCCCCGACCAACTGAAGGATGAATTTAATGGGGTGATCGATATTGTAATGAAAATTTTTCAAGCGCTTGATTTTAAGGATTTTACTACACAAATTTCTTTACGCGATGCAACCGATAAGGAAAAATACATAGGATCGGATGAGAACTGGGAGAAAGCGGAAGCAGCAATATTGGAAGTGTCAGCTGAGAAAAAATTACCCAACACCATTATTAAGTACGGCGAGGCTGCTTTTTACGGGCCCAAAATGGACTTTATGGTCAGGGATGCACTGGGAAGGGAATGGCAATTAGGCACTATTCAGGTCGATTATAATCTTCCCGACCGGTTTGAAATGGAGTATATTGGTAGTGATAATAAAAAACACAGGCCTATCATGATTCACAGGGCACCTTTTGGATCGATGGAAAGATTTGTGGCTGTTTTGATTGAACATACAGCCGGGAAATTCCCACTTTGGCTTACCCCGGTTCAGGCTATCATATTGCCAATCAGTGAAAAATACAATAAATATGCTAAAAAAGTTTTAAATTTGCTGAATAATTCCGATCTTCGCGCCCGAATTGATGAACGGAGTGAGAAGACAGGTAGGAAGATACGGGATGCGGAAGTGAATAAGATACCCTATATGATCATTGTTGGGGAAAAGGAAGAATCGGAAAGCACCATCTCCGTGAGAAAACAGGGTGAAGGAGATCTTGGTAAGTTTACAGTCGATCAATTCATAAAGCGTGTTAATGATGAAGTCAATACAATTTATTCATAAATTATAGGAGGTAAAAAAATAGCTTCAAATCATAAATATTTCGGTAGACGGCGTTATCAACGAAAAAAAGAAGAAAAGTATCGTATAAATCATCTAATTACTGCTCCCGTAGTACGTGTGGTTGGTGAAAATGTAGAACCAGGAATTTATAACCTCAGAGAAGCTATTGATATTGCTGATGAACTCGAACTTGACCTGGTTGAAATATCCCCAAATGCAAATCCGCCGGTTTGTAGAGTGGTAG
>JAUXII010000110.1 GCA_030621075.1 Lentimicrobiaceae bacterium | reverse complement strand
CCACCACTGAACATTACTTGGTGGTGTTTGTTGCTTACAAGGCTTAAAAATAGCAATTAATCCTTTTTTATAACAAAGATCAAGCTTGAATATTCATTTTGGTTTTTCTTTGCCCTAATATTAGAAAGAAGTCCATTCTTTGCAGCTGCAAAATAATTTATTTTTCCTCTTTTATATTTTTCACTCAACATACTCACATAAAATGCATCAAGTTTCATTGGGAGAATTTTCGCAATTACCATGCCGTATTTTCGAAAAAGCGAAGTTATCGAATCTTTTGTAAAATGCCACAGGTGTCGGGGAACGTCGTAAGCGGCCCAGTACCCTCCATATATTTTGGCATCCAAGGAATTAGAATTAGGAACTGCAACGATCAGAACCCCATCATTTTTCAACAATCTTTTTACCTCTTTTACCCTGTCGGTTAAATCCGGTACATGCTCAAGTACATGCCACATTGTAACAACATCAAAGGATCCGTCCGGAATCTTCTTCAATGAACACTCCTCACGAATATCGAGTGAATACCCATTAATCGCTGCGTTCCTGACATGTTCATCCGGTTCAATGCCAACGACTTTCCATCCTTTTTCCTGAAATAATTTCAACAACTCTCCCGAACCGCAACCAATATCCAACATCGATCCCGTCGATTTAAAGGCCTGTATAATGTTATACTTTCTTTTCAGGGTGAATTTCCTGGCCAACAGATAAATTTTATTAATAAACCCTTTCCTGGTACCTGAGTGTGAAATGTAATTTTCTGATTTATAATATTTTCCCAGTTCACCGGTAAGTGGCCTGGGATTAATAAAACGAAACCCACACCCCACGCATTCAACAATGGAAAATGTTTGTTTACTGAGAAAATGGTCGTTACAATCAAGGTAATGGACGAACTGGTCCTCTCCGCAAATTATACAGCTCTCTATTTTTTTCATACTTCTTTGTTCCACGTGAAACAATACCTACCTACCAAGATATACCAATAATACAGAAATATCGGCTGGTGATACTCCGCTTATTCTGGAAGCCTGACCAATTGTACCGGGTTGTAACCTGTTAAGTTTATCTCTGGCTTCATACGATAAGGCAGGTAGTGTATGGTAATCAAAATTCTCCCGGAGTTTAAGGTCTTCCATTTTAGATAGCTTATCAACAACTTCGCGCTCTTTACTAATATATCTTTCGTACTTCAATAGTATCTCTGCTTCCTCAAGTACCTCTTTATCGAATTCGTTACTTTTCCTTAAAAACTCATTAAACCCAGGTATTGCTTCAATCAAACCACCAATCTCAACCTGTGGGCGTAATAAAATAGTAGCTATTTTTTGTTTCTGCTTTATTTTATCAGTTCCCCGACCAGCTAAATACTTATTAATCTCTTCCGGGAGTGTACTTTCCTTTTTAATAAATTCGATTAGCCTGGCAATGCGGTCTCTTTTATCCTCAACCCGCATCATTCTTTCTTTACTGGCGAGTCCGATCTCATACCCTTTTGGCGTTAAACGCAGATCTGCATTATCCTGCCTTAATAATATCCTGTACTCGGCACGAGAAGTAAACATACGGTAGGGTTCGTCTATCCCTTTTGTAATCAAATCATCAATTAATACACCTATATATGCATCAGATCTGGACAAAATAAAATCAGACAGGCCATTCAATTTCCTGCAGGCGTTAATACCTGCCATTATCCCCTGAGCTGCAGCTTCTTCATATCCGGTAGTTCCATTAATCTGTCCCGCAAAATATAAATGCTCAACCAAACGGGTTTCCATTGTATATTTAAGCTGTGTTGGGGGAAAATAGTCATATTCAATGGCATATCCTGGCCTGAATATTCTTGCATTTTCAAATCCTTCTATTGATACAAGGGCTTTGTATTGTATATCCTCGGGTAATGATGATGAAAATCCATTAAGGTAAACCTCTACGGTATCCCATCCTTCAGGTTCTACAAACAATTGGTGCCGGTCTCTATGTGAAAACCTGTCAATTTTATCCTCAATTGAAGGACAATACCTGGGCCCTGTTCCTTTTATCCGGCCAATGAACATTGGTGATCTATCAAAACCGGTTCTCAGGAGATCATGAACTTTTTTGTTTGTATAGGCAACCCAACAGCTTCTTTGTTTTTCCAGTTTTGGAGTATCAATAAATGAAAATTTTCCGGGAATTTGATCTCCTTTCTGTTCTTCCAGTTTAGAATAATCAATGGATCGGCCATCAATTCTCACAGGTGTTCCGGTTTTTAGCCTGGCTGATTCAAACCCCATAGCATTGAGATTTTCGGTCAGCCCGACAGATGGTTTGTCGCCAATTCGTCCACCTCCAAAACTTTTTTCCCCAATATGAATGATTCCATTTAAGAAGGTGCCATTGGTAAGGATAACCGCCCCGGCAAATATTTTTAATCCCATAAAGGTCTCTACCCCTATCGCTTTCCCCTCCTTTGTCAGGATACGAATAACCATATCCTCCCGGAAATCAAGGTTTGGTGTTTTCTCAAGCTCCAAACGCCATTCTTTTGAAAACAACCACCGATCGCTTTGTGCACGGGGGCTCCACATTGCAGGGCCTTTCGACATGTTCAACATTCTGAACTGGATCATGGTTTTATCGGTAATGATTCCCGAATAACCACCAAGAGCATCAATTTCCCTAACTATTTGCCCCTTTGCCACCCCACCCATTGCCGGATTACACGACATTTCAGCGATAGCTGTCAGGTTCATTGTAATGAGTAGCACTTTTGACCCAAGATTAGCAGCAGCAGCAGCGGCTTCGGCGCCAGCATGCCCACCCCCAACAACAATTATATCATATTTCCCCAACATCAATGATTAAAGGAGTATAAAGTATAAATAATTGGAATTCAATCTCAGATTCAACCTTGATTCTATTGTTCCACGTGGAACAATAATCAGGTCAACGGAGGGCGCAAAGATAAGCATTTATCTTCTGCCTTTCTCATTTCCCGCTGCTCATCTTCAGTACTATCTTCACCTCCCATAAGGTGTAAAATTCCGTGAATTATAACCCGATGAAGCTCATCGCTGATACGCACCTTGTATTTTTTTGCATTGGCCTTTATCCGGTCAAGGCTAATGTAAATATCACCAGAAATAATCGCTTTATCCTCCGATTGGTTAAATGTCAAGATGTCGGTGTAAGAATCTTGATTCAGGTAGGTGTTGTTTATGTCAAGTAAATAATGATCAGGACAGAGAATTATGTTTATGTTGCCCGGGATATTTCCCCATTCATAAATTATATGTCGAATCCATTCTCTAATTTGCCTTTTATCGTTAACACGATAAGATACTTCCTCATTGAAAAAAAGAATGTTATTGGCATCCATGTATATACATATAACAATGGGTTTTATGCTTTCTTTTGCTTCTTCTTGGTCTCTTTACTGTATTCCTCCAACTTTTTCTTTCTCTGATTTGCTAATTCATTGCTTATTCCCTTAATGCCATACGTGATTTCTATTTCATTGCCCTTTTCATTAAAAACAACCTTGTCGGCTAATGATTTAATAATAAATATGCCCCTACCTACATGATTTTCATCTGAATAAGATATATCCGTTGGGTCGGTAATATTTTGAAAATCAAATCCTTGACCTTCATCTTTGATAGTAAAAGAGAGGTTGCCGGGTTCTGCCTTAAATTTTATAACTATCTCTTTAATGGGGTTGTTTTTGTTCCCATGAACAATAGCATTATCAACAGCCTCCAGAACGGCAATGGTAATATTTCCAAAATAATGATTGCTAATATTATATCTGTCGCAAATCTCTTCAATAAAACGTTCAACTAGGTAAACATTTTCTGGGCTGGACGGAATTTTTAATTGCATCTCCTCAAAAATCATATCATTTTATTCTTCAAGGTGGAAAAGGTAATTGTTTAATTTTTTCTTATAAAATGGCTTCAACGAAGGTGGAATTGTTTTTAATAACTCCACCTGTTGAGCGTTTATACTTTTATACTTAAAAAACTCCTCAGGGTTACTAATTTTTTGATTTTTTGCTTCTCTTGATTCGCGCTTTTCTTCCTCCTTGCGTTTAAGCTCTGCTTTCTCCGATTGTAAAAGCCTTGTTAAGATATCTTTCTGCCTCATTAGGGTTTGGTTTGAAATCATTTTATTAACGAGGTCTCTTTCTGTTTTTTCCATATCATCAATCATCTTTCTGGCATCCCCATCAACACCAACGCCTTCTTCCTTTAATTGATCCAAATATTTTTGAAACTGGTTTCTGATCGCCTCTTGCTCTGCAGCCAAACGAGCAAATTGTTCGCTTGTTACCTCTCCCCCGGGTAACCCTGTTTTGCCCTTTTTGCCTTTACCCTTTTTCATTTGTTCAAGTTGCATATTGAGTTGTTCCTGAAGCTGTTTCATGGTACTTATTGATGAAGCACCCATGCCGGGGTTCGGACAAGAAGATCCCCCGCTTGCCATTTGAGACATTTGTTGTTCCATTTGTTCTAACACTTCAGATAATAAAAGAGCAAGGTTGTTAACCGAGGTCATTACCAGTTGTTGGCTGGATTTGGCCGCAGAGTCCCTTCGCTGATCAGGCCCCTTTAAGGCTTTTTCAATATTTATATTTATCTCCCTTAACTCTCTTTTAATAACCGGCTTTACCTGAAGCTGTCTTTTTCCCAATGCAACCAATGAATCCTCTATCATCTCCATATCATCTTTGAGATTTTTTTGATTCTGTATAATATCGAGGTATTTAGGGTCGCTTCTTTTCACTACACCAACCCGTTCAATAAGCTCTTCCTGGTCAAAAGAAACCTGTAATAAATTCTCGAGTATTTCTCTTAGTGCATAAATGTCCTCGCCCAGCCCTTGTGCCTGCATCGCACTCATCATATCAAAAAGCTTATTCCCTAATTGTCCCATTTTTTCAGAGGCACTCTTTTGTGATTTGGAAGATTTTCCCTTTTTACCCTCTTGAAGGTTTTCCATGCTGTTATCCAACTCCTCATCAATACCGGTTTCTTCGCTTTCGGTATCAAAAGACTTATTGGGTTCTTCCAGATCGCTATTTTTCTCTTGCAGGTCATCCAGGTCCTCTTTTATCTCATCAAACTGCTTTTC
>JAUXII010000167.1 GCA_030621075.1 Lentimicrobiaceae bacterium | reverse complement strand
GTACCAGATGATACCATTGAATTTATCGAAATTTATAATGCAGACACGAATACAGTTCTCCTTGAAGGGTATTACTTTTCACAAGGGGTTTCATTTACATTTCCGGTTGATGCCGCTATCGATAGTGGTGAGTTTATCATTGTCACAAATAATGCTTCTGCTTTTTCGGGAGCAGAGTACCAGGTATTTGAATGGGTGGATGATTCTTTAAGTAACACGGGGGAAGCTATAGAAATGAATACTCCGGGTGGCTCTCAGGTGGATATTGTTGTTTTTTCCGATAGTTGGGGTAACCAGGCCCCTGATGGTTTTGGGCCCAGCCTGGAATTGATAAACCCGGCAAATGAAAATAATCTGGAAGGAAGCTGGCGGGCCAGCTATTTCAATGGTGGCACGCCGGGAACAATTAACAGTTTACCGCCGGCTTTAGCTGAATGGCAAGGAGGATTTCCAGGAGCTGAAAACAGTTGGGCAGTACCGGGGAACTGGGTTAATGATACTTCTGCCGGTTCTGTTACCGATATGATTATTTCTATCGGTAACACCAGCCTCTTAACAATAGATAATTATTTTAATTGTAATGACCTGAATGTCAATCCCGGCGGAATGTTCACGATTGGATCACAAGGCGGGCTAACAATACATGGTAATTTAACATTGCAATCTGACTCAACAGGTACAGCAACTGTGGTTATGGTTGATACGAATGCTATGTTAAATGTTGAAGGGATCTCTATAGTTAAGCAATATCTCTCCGGTGGTTTGGTGAGAGACCCGGCTGATGCACTTTATCATTATGTATCACTTCCGGTTACTACTGCGATTACTGGCGATGTATTCCCCGGCGATGCATTTGTCAGGCGTTATAGTGAGCCTCTTCAGGTGTGGGAAAACCTAATAGCGTCTGATACGCTATTGAGAATGGCGGGATACAATATCTGGCTGGAAGGCGGTACTGAAAATGTTACGTTTGAAGGTGTATTAAATAATGGAGATCTTTACGTTGAAGGATTAACATTTACCGGCCCCGGAATTCCGAATTACAATCCAACTTATGCAGGTTATCATCTGATCGGGAATCCATATCCCTCTGCTATTGACTGGGACCATCAGAATATTATTAAAACAAACCTCGATAACGCCATTTATTTTTGGAATCCTCTTTATAGTGGATACTCAGCATATGTTGACGGTGTTGGGAACAATCCTGAAACCACAAATGCAATAATACCACCAATGCAAGGATTTTTTGTAAGAGTTGATGCTATTGGCCACACAGGAAGTTTGGCGCTTAAAAATGAAGCCCGGGTTCATCCGGACAAGACTATTTATAAAAGGAGTGAGGATAAGATATTAAGGTTAAATGTTTCCGGTGCGGAAGGTGGGGATCAAACAGCTGTCAGGTTTAAGGCTTTATCGACAGAAGGGTTTGATAGCCATTATGACGCCAGGAAGCTTTGTGGGGGGTTCGGTATACCGCAGCTTTACTCGGTGACCAGCGATGCAGTGGAGATGGCAATTAACACATTGCCTTCAATAGAAGAGAATGGGCTGGTTAATATTGGGTTTGCTGCGGATATCCCGGACTTATATGAAATTACAGTTAGCGGAATTGAAAATTTTGACCAAAGCACTGCTATTTATCTTGAGGATATTTTTGAAAACAATACAATTGACCTCAGAGTTGTCTCTAACTATTTTTTCAATTACAGTACAGGTGATGACCCGGACAGGTTCAGGTTACATTTTTCCAACACAATGAATAATCATGATACTGATGGTACGAGTACAAATATTTATTCAGCGGGAAATAACATTTATATAAACGGACTGGCACATGAGGAAACTATACGGATAGAAATTTTCAATATTGTAGGACAGAAAATTCGTGAGAAAGTAAGCAGAGAGAACGGATTTCATAAGATCACAATACGGCAAGGCAAAGGAATATTTTTTGTCAGGATTACTTCTAATGGTAAAACGATGGTTAAGAAGGTCTATATTAATTAAAAAATAACGATTATGAACAGGAAGATTAGGTTATATCAGGGAATATCATTGTTATTCATTTGCATCATGTTTTTTCTGAAAAGTGTTGATGCACAGCCTCATCCCGGGCAAAATGGTGATAGTACTTATGTGGGAGGTCCCCCTATTAATGGAAGTGCACCACTGGGAAGTGGGCTTCTAATAATGCTGGTGCTTGGGGCTGGATATGGAGCCAAAAAAATCTATAAGTCGAAAAAAAATGGGAAAAACAACATGTAAGTAGCTGGTAAAGTTACAAAATGATTTCCCTTGTTAATGATAAAGGTACCACTGCATAGTTTAACTGAAATTGGTTATTTTATTTTGATAACCATTACTATTCATTTTGCCTGGCGGTTGTGGGAACATCAATATGACTATGCTCCTTTCTCTCATGAGATGAATAGGATGGAAGATCGATTGGTAAGTATAGGGTTTAATCAAAGTGTTTGGGTTCTGGGGAAAATTTCGCCCTATAATTTTTCTATTAAAGACCGGACCATCATATTTGATTCAAGAGGAAGTTTACGGGTGTTTTCCGGGTGCTCGGGGTTAAAACAATTTGCCCAATTTGCCCTGTTAATGTTACTATATCCCGGGCCACGTAAAAAAAAGGCCTGGTATATTCCGGCAGGCATTTTATTGATGCATGTCGTAAATCTGATAAGACTAACCGGCCTTTCAATGGTAATAGTAAAATACCCTCCCTTATGGGATTTTTTCCATGATTTTCTTTTTAAAATCCTATTTTATGCAGTAATCTTTGCGATGTGGGTTTTGTGGGTAGAAGTTATTTCAGTTCAAAGAAAGTCTGTCCAATCTCATAGTCTTTTGTAAAGATGGAAACAGCGTATTTACCCGGTATCAAAGGCTCATCCGGGTTAAGGTTAACCCAAAATGAACAAACATCAGTGGCAAGGTTGTCATAGTCAACCTCTTCTTTGATTGAATACTGAAGTATCTCGCCATCATATATAAAGGAATACTCGTCCCCTTCTCCTTTGCTTAAAATAAGATTATCGGGGCGCGCGATACGGATAAAAATTTCTTTAATGCCTTTTTGAACAACAGGATTGTCTCCCAATGTATAGCAAACCTTAATTTTATCAACTCTTCTGGCCTTATCTGTTATTCTTTGATTACTTACACTTTTGTACCTGATGCCATAAGCAGAAATACCATAGGCTTTCAAAACGGCAGCTTCACTAACTTTTTTAGTAAGCTCTTCTTTGTCTTTCTGAAGGGTGGAACTTTTACGTTGTTCCTCAGCATAACTCATTTTAATGGCTATGTTTTCTTCCTGGAGTTCTCTGTTAACCGTATGAAGTGAATCAATCTGATGAACATAACCCCTGGCAATTCCCCTGAGGCGGCTAAGTTTCTTTTTTATTTTATAATATTCCCATTGTGTATTCAGCAGTTTCTTTATTTCTGTGGCATTAGCCTGGATTACACTGTCTTTAACCGCCAATGAATCGGCCAGTGCTCCATATTCAATTTTAACGTTGTCGTGTTCAAGCATTAAAGAATCAAGCTCAAGCTGTAGCTCAATTCTCATATCTTCTTTCTCACTTACCAGCTGGTTAACCTCCTTCCTGGTCGAAATAAATTGCCATACCAGGCCAATGATGACCAATAACAATATAACGAGAAGGAGACTTAAAATCTTTGTCGTTTTATTAGATGGTGTAAGATTTTCCGAAGGATTATTCTCTATTTCATTCATGATAAAATTTTTTATGTTGCCTATTGTTAAATATATGCAAATTTAAGCATGAAGTGGGTTAATTTGCAAGATATAATGTAAATAATAACAACAACATGCAATGCAAGCATGAATTATCACTATTAATACGGAAGTTTTTCAATTTTATTATCCATTTCCCCTTCAGGGATCAAAAATTTATCCGCTTCAATATTCATCATCTCATTTTTCCATGCATCAGGATAACCCACTTCC
>JAUXII010000236.1 GCA_030621075.1 Lentimicrobiaceae bacterium | reverse complement strand
CATAAGATCTTGCTTTTGGAAAGTTATTAAGGTTTCGGTATGTATCCGCAAGCAAAAGGTAGCAATTGGCCCTGTCGTCAATATCTTCCATCATTACCCCTTCAAGCAGGTAATCCAGGGCTGTGTTATAATTTTCCTTTTTTAAATGCATTCTTCCGATCAGGTAAGCTGATTCGGCATCAGGATCAAGGTCGAATAAGCGAACGGTTGCATCGAAAAACAGTTGATATTCGGTACACTCTTTCTTATCAAGCATCTTGATAATTTTTTTCAAGACATCAATATCGTCACCCTGTTCGTTAAATTTTTTCGTATATATTCCAATCAGGTCATCACACGAAGCAAACGGTTCAAATGTGAGTTCGATATTACCCTGGGCATTTTCGTAATCACTTTTTTTCTTAACATTATGTTTAATATTATAATCAATAATATCCATTATAACATCGTAGGTTTCCACAACAACACTATTGGGTAATTTTTCTTCCTTTGCCAGTTTCGTTGTTGCCCTGAAGTAATAAACAAGGATAGTACTTTGTGATCTGTTGCTTTGAAGTTCGACAGACCGTTTCAGGATGTCATAAATTTCTTCAGTATTATCAGGCCGGTACTGGTAAAGGTCCACACCCTTTCTTCCAAGGATATTTCCTACCTGCGATTTTTTGGTTTTATAATGAACTGGAAAGTACTCGATCCGCTGGTCATAGATCATCATCAGGGTATCGATATATTTTTCTTTTAGTTCATCATTTTTTTCTTTTTTAATCAGGTAGTTAAATACTTTGACCCCATCAAGATATGTATTTTGAGTTCCAAGCGGGCAATTATCAAAGACCCAACGCCAATGAGCTAAGGCATCGTGGAGGGCGGGGCTTTTATAACCGCTGCCTTTCCACTGTTTATAAAACTCGCGGTAAAGAGATATCTCCATCACACAGGTGGCACTGTCCTGGCCATATTTGGGGCTTTTGGTTTGAGCCTCCTGTGCAATCATTTCGTCAGGGTAAAAAGAGCCGATGGCTAATACTGTCAGAAATAAAATTAAAATCTTTTTCATGGTGATGAAGTATTAATAGAATTTTCGTTTGATAAACCAGCGTTCATAAATTGCTATTCCAAGGGTGAACCGGAAAAAACTTTCTTTTATCAGTCCGTTGTTTGTTGTTCCTCCCTGACCAGCCTCGAATGCCAGATTGAATGTTGATTTATTTCCTCTCAACGGTAAACCTACTCCAAAAGTCACGCCAAATTCATTAATTTGGTTATTTCGGAGTGTCAAAAATGTTTTTTGATACCTGAAACCAAAGCGGTATTGTATTTTTTCCCAGTATTTTTCTATGCCGGAGGCCTGTGGTTTAAAGTAACCACCAATAGAAAACCGCATGCTGTTAGCTAACGAATCGGAGATGCCAAAAGAGGTAAAATTGCTCCATTGCTGGAATTGATAATCAGCTCCAACAAGCCAATGATCAGTATCTTCGATTGCTATGCCGGCACCATAACCCATTGGAAATCTAACGTTAAAAGCCTCATCCTGGAGAAAAACAACGGTATCCTTTACAAAATCAACATTATCGTTCCCAACGAAATATGATACACCTAACAGGTTTGTGGTAGCTTTCAAATCGGTTGTGTTATTAAAAATACCACCAATAGTAATATTAACTTTGTCATTCAGTTTCTCGGTATATTGAAGCCCTAAAGTAAATAAAAAATCGTGAACAATAACATTATTTCCTAATCGAAAACTGGAAAGATGAAGGGAATCGGGGAAATCAACTATCTTATCATAATTGAGGGCTCCAAACAGATAGGCAGCATTAAAACCAAGCGAAAGCTTATCGAAAAAGGTAAACGAATTTCCAAAATAGACCTGGTTCAGTCCTCCATAACCTTCATAAATATAATTTACCTTACCGATATTATCCAGTACCTGTTCATCATAAATCAAATACCCCAGGGAGCTGTAAGGGGTGAGGCCAATGCTTGCATTCCACCATTTGGTAACAGGAAAACCCATCAGGAGATAGCCCAGCTGCATGGTTTGTGAATGAGCGGTTGCGCTGGCGGTCCGGGCGCTCACATAGTCGCCGATAAGTCCGCCTTCAAAAATAAACGAGGTGCTGTCGAAACTGTGGTATGATGCAGGATTGGTAAAGTTGATATATTGCGAATTGCTAAGCCCCATACTTATTCCACCTTGTGAAAGATAATAGGCTGAGCGATTACCATACAGATCGCCTATACCAAAAGCTGAATAGGGCGAATTAATATCTGATTGAGCTGGTACATACAAACAACTTACGAGCAAAACCAGCAAAAATATATATGAACGAATTTTATTTCTCAAGTTTCTTATTGTAGCCTAAAATAATATTTAATCCAGTCAACACTAAATTTGGGAATGCAAAGGTCTTGTTTTTTAATCTTTTTTCAAAATAAATTACATCTCCTCCGGTTAAAACGACCTTAATATCAGGGTAATTCTTTTTATACATGCGGATAATACCTTCCATTTCGGCATATATTCCATGCATGACTCCGGATAAAATAGATCGTTGTGTTGAGTTTCCTGTCAGGAGAGATCCTTCCTCACGCGTTACTAACGGTAAATTACCAGTAAAAGTATGTAATGCTTTGAACCGGATATCAATACCGGGGGAGATACTTCCACCGAGAAACTCATTTTTGTTATTAATATAGTCATAAGTAATACAAGTTCCGGCGTCGACAACCAATATATGTTGGTTGGGAAACAGGTGATTTGCTCCGGTGGCAGCTGCTATTCGGTCTCTGCCGAGAGTTTCCGGGGTTTGGTACATATTTAGGAGCGGGATAGGTGTTTTTTCAGTCAGTTCGATAAAGTAAAAATTATCGACAACGTAATTTTTCAGGGCTGCCGGGTAATTTTTGACAGCTGAGAGAATAGCGGAGTTAATATTATGAGGGTCAATAATAAAGTCAGTCAATTCGTTAACGGAAAGGCCGGGAAGGGTTTTTATTCTGACAAGGGTATTCTTATCGAACAGAGCCAGTTTAATGAGTGTATTTCCGATGTCGATAATTAGGTTCATTTTGTCTCCTGTTTCCCGATTCCCGATTCCCGTCTCCCGTCTCCTGATTCCTGTTTCCTGTTTCCCGATTCCTGTTTCCCGATTCCCGTCTCCCGTCTCCAAGTCGGAGG
>JAUXII010000200.1 GCA_030621075.1 Lentimicrobiaceae bacterium | reverse complement strand
TATTTGTTCATCCTGTTTGTACCAACACCCATAATCCCCCTTAGTCCTCCTGTTCCAAATTCCAGGTCTTTGTAAAAGGCATCAATCAGCGATACTGGATCTTTCTCAATTAAATGCGCAACCTGTTCTTTTGTTTCTTTATCATAGTTCCCTTGTAACCATGCCTGAGCTCTTTCTATAATATTTTTTTCAACTTTCATTCGTTAGTTTAAAGTTTAAGGTTCAAAGTTCAAGGTTTTAAATTTAGATATTAGAAATAATTCGAATATCGTTAATCGAATATCGGGTATCGTATATCAACTTAATCCTCTTGTTCTAAAATTTTCTCAACACATCTTTTTAGACTATCTTTCCAATGGGGTATAACAACTCCAAACTCATCTTTGATTTTTTGTTTATTTAAAATGCTGTAATAGGGTCTTTTTGCCAATACGGAAAACTCATGCGATTCAACAGGAGTGACATGACAATCCAGGCCGGTGATTTTCATTATTTCAATAGCAAAGTCATACCAACTTGCAGTTCCCTCATTAGAATAATTATATATTGAAGGTTCTTTTCGTTTGTAGCGCGGAATAATCCTCAGGATAGTTTCAGCCAAATCGGCAGCATAGGTTGGTGTTCCAATTTGATCAAAAACTACGCTGATTTCTTTTTTATTTTTGCCCAGGCGTTGCATTGCCTTAACGAAATTATGCCCATAACTGGAATAAAGCCATGACGTTCTTATAATCAGGGCCCGGGTACCTGAAGAAAAAATTTGTTGCTCCCCAAGGAATTTTGTTTTTCCATAAACGGATACCGGATTTTCAACGTCTGCTTCTGTATATGGAATGTAATTAGTCCCGTCAAAAACATAATCAGTAGAGATATGTACGAGTAATGCTTTATGTTTTTTGGTTACTTCAGCCAAATATTTTACAGCATTGTTGTTAAGCAGATGAGCTAATTCGGGTTCTTCCTCTGCTTTATCAACAGCAGTATAACCTGCACAATTGATCAGGCAGTCAAATTTCCCGGCTTCAAAGAAATGGTCTAGTTGTTGAGGATTGGTAATATCTAATTCTTCAATATCAGTAAAGATGAAATTATTCTCTCTTTTTTCCTTTGCTATATGTTGAAGCTCACTGCCCAATTGCCCATTCGCTCCGGTAACCAAGATCCTTGTCATATTTTTATCTTTAAAAAGAGCTAAAATATTCTATTGTTCGCTGCAGCCCCAGATCAAGAGGTACAGCAGGTTCCCACTCAAGTACCTTTTTTGCCAGGGTGATATCCGGTTGTCTTTGCATAGGGTCATCTTCCGGCAACGGTTCATAAATAATTTTTGAAGCCGAGCCGGTGAGTTCGATAATCTTATTAGCGAGATCTATGATTTTGAATTCTTTTGGATTGCCAATATTTATGGGCCCTATAAATTCATCCCCGGTTTGCATCAGGTTTATAAGACCATGGATAAGGTCGTCAACATAGCAAAAACTTCTTGTTTGAGAGCCATCCCCGTAAATAGTAACATCTTCTCCTTTTAATGCCTGCATTATAAAATTAGAAACAACTCTTCCGTCATTTGGATGCATACGTGGGCCATAAGTATTGAAGATTCTGGCGATTTTGATGCGGACATTGTTTTGTTTGTGGTAGTTAATGAACAACGTTTCGGCGCTTCGTTTACCTTCATCATAACATGCCCTGGGCCCGATGGGGTTCACATGTCCCCAATAATGTTCAGGTTGGGGATGTATTTTTGGGTCTCCATACACTTCACTGGTGGAGGCTTGCAAAATCTTAGCTTTAATACGTTTTGCCAAACCAAGCATGTTAATTGCCCCCATAACTGATGTTTTCATGGTTTTAATAGGGTTATATTGATAATGGATAGGCGAAGCCGGACAGGCAAGGTTATAAATCTCATCCACTTCAATAAAAAACGGCATGGTTACATCATGGCGGATAAGTTCGAAATAAGGATTCTGTAACAGATGGACCACATTTTGTTTTTGTCCGGTAAAATAGTTATCAACACAAATTACTTCATTTCCATCCTGTAATAACCGATCGCATAAATGAGAGCCCAGAAACCCTGCTCCACCTGTAACTAGAATTCGTTTTTTCATTAATTGAGGCTTATTATTAATAGTAATTAGTTACATCCGTTAAACCTGAAATCTGAGGCGGACTTCGCTTTGCTCAGCCTGAAACTCATTTAGTATTAATACCAATACAAAAATACTTAAATCCGTTATTTTTCATCTCCTTGGCATCATAAATGTTTCTACCATCAAAAATAACCGGACGCCGCATCAGTTTTTTCATGACATTGAGGTTGGGTATACGAAATTCCTTCCATTCTGTTGCAAGGAGCAAGGCGTCGGCATTGATTAATGCTTCATATTGATCTTTTGCGTACGTGATTACATCACCTAATCTTCGGCGGGCTTCAACCATAGCAACAGGATCGTAGGCTTTAACCTTAACACCGGCAGCAAGCAATTTTTCAATCAGGATCAGCGATGGTGCTTCACGCATATCATCCGTTTGTGGCTTAAATGAAAGGCCCCAAATTGTAACTGTCTTTCCTTTTATTTTACCATCAAAGAATTGTTGGAATTTTTTAAATAAAATGCTTTTTTGGTCATGGTTAACTGATTCAACTGCTTCCAATATGCGCAAGGTATAACCATGTTCATCAGCGGTTTTAATCAATGCCTTTACATCTTTTGGAAAACATGACCCTCCATACCCAATTCCCGGATAAATGAACTTATTTCCAATTCGTGAATCGCTACCTATACCTTTTCTTACCATATTAACATCAGCATCCATTATTTCACACAAGTTGGCCAGGTCGTTCATGAAACTAATTTTAGTTGCGAGCATGGCATTGGCTGCATATTTTGTCATTTCAGAGGAGGCAACATCCATAAAAATAATAGGATGTCCGTTAAGTGTAAATGGCTTGTAAAGTTTTTTTAATATCTCGTCAGCTTTTTTTGACTCAGTGCCTACAACAATTCTATCTGGCTTTAAAAAGTCCTCAACAGCATTCCCTTCCTTCAGGAATTCAGGATTAGAAGCCACGTCGAACCCGATTGCCAGGTTCCGTTTGTCAAGCTCCATTTTAACAGTTTCTTTTATTTTCGCTGCTGTGCCCACTGGAACGGTGCTTTTGGTAATGATTAACATGTAATTTTTCATCAACCTTCCAATATTACCGGCAACGTCGAGTACATATTTTAAGTCGGCACTGCCATCTTCATCCGGAGGGGTGCCAACTGCAATAAAAATAACTTCACAACTTTTCATTGCTTCTTCTAAGCTGGTGGTAAAATGAAGCCGGTTTTTATCAATATTTCTTTTTGCCATTTCCTCAAGCCCCGGCTCATAAATCGGGATAATTCCTTTTTTTAGGTTTTCAACTTTTGTAACATCTATATCCTGGCAGGTTACCTCAATGCCTACTTCTGAAAAACAAGTACCAGTAACCAATCCTACATATCCGGTGCCTATGATTGCAATTTTCATAATGTGTTAGTTTTATTATTGAGTTAAGTATAAAAAGCCAGTGCCATCTCACC
>JAUXII010000027.1 GCA_030621075.1 Lentimicrobiaceae bacterium | reverse complement strand
GACGATTTTAAACAGTTTTTAAGACTGAAGCTTGAAAACTGGCATAATGCATAAAAAGGGCAGACCCTTTCTGACCCACTGTCTGCCCCTGCCTCCCGTTTGCTTTTTGTACACTTCATGATATTCCACTGTTGAGGTAATGGCCTCTTTGTATGCAACTTGAGGAACTCCCTGATTACTTTCAATATTGAATTCCCTTTTTAAGCGATCAATCAATATTTCCAGATGAAGCTCTCCCATTCCATTGATAATTGTTTGCCCTGTCTCCTCATCTACAACCACTGTAAATGTTGGATCCTCTTCTGCAAGCTTTCGCAAGGCAATTTCCAGTTTCGCAACATCGTCCTGTGTCCTTGGTTCAATAGCTATTCTGATAACAGGCTCAGGAAATTCAATCGTTTCAAGTCTAATGGGATGTTTTATATCACACAAAGTATCACCAGTTCGAATTTGTTTAAATCCAACCGCAGCACCAATATCACCAGCTTCAATTTGTTCTAATGGTTTTTGTTTATCAGCATGTATCTGCATGATACGTGATATTCTTTCTTTTTTATTTGTATTACTGTTCAATACAATTCCACCAGCTTTCAGTTTTCCTGAATAAACCCTAAAAAATGCAACCCTTCCAACAAAAGGATCGGTCGTTATCTTAAAAGTCAACGCGCTGAAGGGCTCAGAAGCATCAGCAAGGCGAATTTCTTCATTATTTGTAAATGGATTTACGCCTGTGACCGGAGGCACATCAGTGGGACAAGGGAGATAGCGTACGATTGCATCCAACAAATTTTGCACTCCTTTATTTTTAAAGGCTGCCCCACACAGCACCGGTGTAATTCGCATTTCCAGTGTTGCTTCACGAATAGCTGCATTGATTTCATCCTCTGTAATAGATTCAGGATCATCAATATATTTTTTCAATAACTCGTCGCTTTCCTCGGCAACACCTTCAATCAACTTTTCCCTATATGTGGCGGCCATTTCCGTCATATTCTCAGGCACAGAAAGTTCATCATATTGTGCGCCAAGCGTTTCATCTATCCAGCGATAGGCTTTATTTTTGATCAAATCAACAACTCCCACAAAGTCATCCTCAGCACCAATAGGTAATTGAACAGGGATGGGTTTTGCACCAAGTTTTTGCTCGATATGTGTCAGGACATTAATAAAATCGGCTCCTGAACGGTCCATTTTGTTCACGAAACTGATACGTGGAATTCCATATTTATCAGCTTGCTTCCATACTGTTTCAGATTGGGGTTCAACACCACCAACAGCACAAAAAATAGCTATTGCACCATCAAGCACCCTGAGTGATCGTTCAACTTCAACAGTAAAATCAACATGGCCCGGTGTGTCAATAATATTAAAGCGGTAATTTTTGTTATCAAGGTCCCAAAAAACAGTAGTTGCAGCTGAAGTGATCGTGATGCCTCGTTCCTGCTCCTGCACCATCCAGTCCATAGTTGCAGTACCGTCATGGACTTCACCCATACGATGATTAATGCCTGTGTAATACAACATACGCTCCGTTGTTGTTGTTTTACCAGCATCAATGTGGGCCATGATGCCAATATTACGCGTATATGATAAATTAACAGACATTGTTTTACTTACTATAATTATTTTTTACTCTTTTCTAAATATATTACTTAAAAACGAAAATGTGAAAATGCTTTATTCGCCTCAGCCATTCTATGCGTATCTTCTTTTTTCTTAAAAGCATTACCTTCCTCTTTATAAGCTGCCAAAATTTCACCTGCCAGTTTTTGCCCCATCGTTTTCTCATGTCTTTTCCTGGAGAATCTGATCATATTCTTCATTCCGATAGATGTTTTTCTGGCTGGTCTGATTTCAGAAGGAATTTGAAATGTAGCGCCACCTATTCTTCTACTCCTGACTTCAACAGCAGGAGTAACATTGGCCAATGCTTTTTTCCATATCTCAATACCATCTTCTTTGGTCTTTTCAACCACGATATCAATGGCTTCATAAAAAACCTCATATGCAAGGTTCTTTTTTCCCCTAAGCATTAAATTGTTAACAAATTTTGTTACCAACACGTCATTATATCGTGGGTCTGGAAGAATTTCTCTTTTTTTAGGTCTTGATTTCCTCATCGCCGAATTATATTATTTCAAAATAAAAATTTATTATCGCTTAGGCCTTTTTGTTCCATACTTTGACCGTCGCTGCGTTCTCCCTTCCACTCCTGAAGTATCAAGTGCACCTCTTATTATATGATACCTGACACCTGGCAAATCTTTCACTCTTCCGCCCCTGATCATAACAATTGAGTGTTCCTGTAAATTGTGACCTTCACCCGGAATATAAGCATTCACCTCTTTCCCATTGGTTAAACGTACTCTGGCAACCTTCCGCATCGCCGAATTAGGTTTCTTTGGTGTCGTAGTATAAACCCTAACACAAACACCACGGCGCTGTGGGCAAGAGTCCAAAGCCGGTGACTTACTCTTATCAGTTAATTTCTTTCTTCCTTTACGTACTAGCTGCTGTATCGTAGGCATATCAAGGTTTTTATTTAGTTTAACACACACTCATAAATTTGGGAGTGCAAAATTACAATTAATAATTAAAATAACAAGCTTATAGAAGCTTTTTCCATCAATACGACAACAAAACATATTTATCGACTGAATGGGAATAAAAAAATATATTGGAATTGACAAAGTAAGAAGAGGAAGACAAGTACAAAATATTTTGAAAAAGGAATGTATTCTGTCTGGAACCTATAGCCGTCTTAATTTATCAGGTCTCCTAATGTATTCTAATTTAATAATTTAAAGAACTCAAACAATTGATTTTCCACAAAAGTGGGTGCAAAAGTACATAATAATTTTAAAAAAACAATTATTTTCTAAAACAATTTTTAATAATTTTAAACCAGGTGATTAATTCAGATATCGTACGTTACATTTCATGTGCAGGCCCTTATTTCATTGTTCTTTTGTCTTTGGTCTTGTTTTATCATCAAAAACATTATTTTTGCCCTGCCGAAAATCAATAAAAATCCGCACTCAACATTTATTAATGAAAACAAAAAACATCCTTGACCAGCTTAACGAAAAGCAACGTATTGCTGTTGAACAAATTGAGGGCCCAATAATGATTTTAGCCGGGGCTGGTTCAGGAAAAACAAGGGTTCTAACCTACCGTGTGGCTCATCTTATCAACCAGGGCGTTGACCCTATGAATATTCTTGCCCTGACATTCACCAATAAGGCGGCTAAAGAAATGAAAGAGCGAATTATTAACCTGGTTGATAATAAAAATGCTCAAAATGTTTGGATGGGAACTTTTCATTCCATCTTTGCCAGGATACTCAGAATTGAAGGTGCCAGGCTTGGATACCCATCTCATTTTACCATTTATGATACCGAAGACTCTAAAAGGTTAATGAAAACCATTATTGACGAAAACCAACTCGATAGTAAAATTTATATTCCAAATTACGTACTAAACCGAATTTCCTCAGCTAAAACGAGCCTGGTAACTTCTTCATCATATAACCAAAATCCGGAATTTATTACATATGATAAGATGAGCGCAAAACCAAAAATTGGCTTATTATATTCACTTTATCAAAACAGGTGTTTTAAGGCTTCGGCAATGGATTTTGATGACCTTCTATTGAACACTTTTATATTGTTCAGAGATTTTCCTGATATTCTTTATAAATACCAGCAAAAATTTATGTTTATTCTTGTTGATGAGTATCAGGACACTAATTATTCTCAATACATGATCATTAAAAAACTGGCTGCAAACAATGAAAACATCTGCGTTGTTGGGGATGATGCTCAAAGCATCTATGCTTTTCGTGGTGCAACCATTAAAAACATCCTTAATTTTAAAAGCGACTACCCTGATCTAAAAACTATTAAGCTGGAACAAAACTACAGGTCAACAAAAACCATCGTGAATGCCGCAAACAGTATCATTGTTAATAACAAGGAACAGCTCTCAAAGGAAATATGGACAGACAATGAATCCGGAAATAAAATCAGTTTGATTCAAGCAACAACTGACAATGAAGAAGGTACCCTGGTCGCTAACTCAATTTTTGAACATAAAATGAATCAACAATTGAAAAATGATTCATTTGCCATATTATATAGAACCAATGCCCAATCCCGTGCTTTCGAGGAGGCTCTCCGAAAATTAAATATTCCATACAAAATCTATGGGGGGCTCTCTTTTTATAAAAGGAAAGAGATAAGAGATCTATTGGCATACATTCGACTTGTAATCAATAATAATGATGAAGGGGCACTGGTGAGAGCCATCAATTTCCCCTCAAGGGGAATCGGAAAAACAAGTTTGCAAAAGATCATTATTGCTTCAGAAGAGCAGAATATAAGCCTGTGGCAGGTAATTGAACAAATGCCAACGGAGTCGTTAACTATTTCCACTGCAACTCAAAACAAGATTGCCACTTTTGTTACCATGATAAAAAGTTTTTCTGTTCAGTTAAACTCTAAAAATGCCTATCTCCTTGGGCGAGAAATCGCATCTACTTCCGGTATTTTAAAAACGTTGTATGAAGATCAATCACCGGAAGGATTTAATCGTTTTGAAAACATTGAAGAGTTGCTTAATGCAATTAAAGATTTCTCTGAAAAAGACCAGGATAATATTCCTGTTGGAGGTGATATAGAAAATGAATTAAAAGGATTGGCCGAGTTTATGCAAGACGTGGCTTTGCTCACAGATGCCGACACTTCCAACAAAGAAAACCCGGACCATGTTTCATTAATGACTGTTCATGCTGCAAAAGGCCTGGAGTTTCCTTTTGTGTTTATTGTAGGCATAGAAGAAAACCTATTTCCTTCAATACAATCGTTAAATTCAACAGCCGATCTGGAAGAAGAGCGTCGATTGTTTTATGTCGCCCTGACCCGGGCTCAAAAAAAAGTTACTTTATCTTATACTGAAAATCGCTATAGATGGGGAAACCTTACGTTAGCCGAACCAAGTCGATTTATTGATGAAATTAAAGTTGATTTAATCGAGTCTCCACAAAAGGCCTCAATTCACCCTTCCAAAACGAAAGGTTTTAGAGGTACAAACAAAAAAATAACCCAGGCTAATTTCCTGTCTCATTCAAGAAAAAAACTTAAAAAGCTTGGCGACTTATCAAATCAATCAAATGAGCATATTATTGGTGACGAAATAAACAATCTTCAAACTGGTATGATGGTCGCTCATCAAAGATTTGGAAAAGGGAAAGTGATTAATATTGATGGAGCAGGGCCTAATAGAAAGGCAACTGTCTTCTTCCCCAATATCGGACAAAAGCAGCTCCTTCTTAAATTTGCTAAGCTTAAAATTATCAAATCAGACTAATTTTATTTATAATAAAGTCGAATAAAATTTGTTATTTAAAAAAAACGTATATTTGCAAACTGAAATTTAGAGACTAATTCATAATCCCAAAAATTACAAGAAAGAATTACTCCCGTTTTAAATCAACACATTGCGTTTCAACTTACAATTTTCAATTCTAAATTCAATATCTAAATAATAATGGAATACAACACAACCCGTAACAAACTGATGATTAGTGAGTACGGCAGAAATATTCAGAAAATGGTTGAATACCTGCTCACTATAGATGATAGGGAAAAAAGGTCGGAACTTGCTAAATTTGTCGTTCAAGTGATGGGACAAATGAACCCACAATCAAGAGATATGGGTGATAACAAACACAAACTATGGGATCATATACATATTATCGCTGATTATAAACTCGATGTAGATTCGCCTTTTCCTCCGCCCACCCACCAAGAAATTAATAAAAAACCAAATAGGCTGGAATACAGGAGTGACAATATTAAATTCCGTCATTACGGCAGAAATATTGTCTCTATTATTGAAAAAGCAAATGACTATCCTGAAGGTCCTGAAAAAGAGGCATTGGTTAAAACTATAGCCAACCATATGAAAAAATCTTATCTAATCTGGAACAGAGAATCTGTGAGTGATGACCTAATTACTGCACACCTTAAGGCTTTGTCAGAAGATAAGCTGGTACTTAGCGAAGATGTCAGGCTAAATCAAACACACGATATCCTGGCTATGAGTAAAAAGAAAAAAACAAAGAAGGAAAGCTATTTCAGCGGGAGTAACAACAATAGATCAAGAAAAGATAAAGGTATTAGACCCTATACAAAATGAGCTCTTTCGTAATATCCGGAGGCCACCAGCTTAATGGAGAAATTGAACCCCAGGGAGCAAAAAATGAAGCTTTACAGGTCATTTGTGCTACCCTTCTCTCTTCTGAAAAGATTCAAATAAAAAATATCCCGAATATTAAAGATGTTAATAACCTGATAGAACTGCTAAAAGGGTTAGGGGTTAAAGTAGCTCAAACATCCCCGGACTCATACTCTTTTCACGCTGACGATATTGATCTGGCTTATTTAAATTCGGATGATTTTCGTAACAAAGCAAGATCAATTAGAGGGTCTATCATGATTATGGGGCCTTTATTAGCTCGCTTTCATATCGTTCATATCCCAATGCCCGGAGGTGATAAAATTGGCAGAAGAAGACTCGATACGCACTTTACCGGATTAAAACAACTTGGAGCCGAATTTAATTACAATAGTTCAACAGGATGTTATGTTGGGACAGTAAAAACCCTTAAAGGCTCTTCATTGCTCCTTGACGAAGCATCATTAACAGGAACAGCTAATATAATTATGGCTGCTGTTCTGGCTAAAGGGAAAACAACCATTTTTAATGCTGCTTGTGAGCCATATATTTTACAGCTATGCAACATGCTTAATAACATGGGAGCACAAATTAGCGGGGTCGGTTCAAATTTATTAACAATTGAAGGCGTTAAGCACCTTAATGGTTGTATTCATAAGCTTCTACCCGATATGATCGAAATTGGTAGTTTTATCGGGCTTGCAGCCATGACGCAATCTGCTATTACAATCAAAAATGTTAATCGTGCATCCTTAGGTATTATTCCTGAAGTATTTGGCAGATTAGGCATCACCATCGAACAAAAAAAGAACGACTTATTTATTCCGGCTAAGGAACATTACCGTGTAGAAACATTTATGGATGGGTCTATCATGACAATATCCGATGCTCCATGGCCTGGTTTTACTCCCGATCTGATTAGCATTGCACTTGTTGTTGCGACACAAACTAAAGGAAGTGTGCTAATACATCAAAAAATGTTTGAGAGTCGTTTATTTTTTGTAGATAAACTTATTGATATGGGCGCTCAGATCATATTGTGTGATCCACACCGTGCAACAGTTATCGGCCTTGACCATTATCAACCACTTAGAGGAATTGAAATGACTTCACCCGATATTCGTGCAGGCGTTGCCCTTTTAATCGCGGCACTATCAGCAGAAGGACAAAGTATTATCCATAATATCGAACAAATCGACAGAGGCTATCAAAATATTGACAGCCGTCTCCAAAAATTGGGCGCTTCAATCGAAAGAGTACAACATCCTCAGAGGCTTTAAACTTGGTTAATCTCAAGGTCTTTTTGTCACCTAAAGATTCTTTTTCATAAATTTTCTCATTTTTACTGACAAATTGTCGTTATCATTGGAATGGCAGGCTATTTGTTGAAAAATTAAAATGCCAATATCTTGTGGCATCACATTTAATATTTTATTTTTTTTCATTTAACATTTAATATGTAGCAAATGGACAAGAGCGCGAAAGGTAAAAGCACACAAAAAAAAATAAGAGTAAAAAAGACCGAAACAACCAAAACAACCAGAACAACTAAAACAACAAAAGCACAGGAAAAACTAGATGAAGTCGGATCGTAG
>JAUXII010000252.1 GCA_030621075.1 Lentimicrobiaceae bacterium | reverse complement strand
GCATTTACACCTTTGACATATTTTTTTGTAAACCGTTTGAAGATAATCGAAAAAGTTGATCATTTTGATAAGGATACCCGGTTCAATCCTTTCATTTTGGAGTCACCATTTTGATATTTATTATCAATTATCAATTCCAGTTTCAACTTTTCTTTTTATTTTTGCCCTCATCTTTATACATTTATCTTTTGTCTTTATCAAATCCCAATAATTCATAAAGAAATAAGAGACTGTTTCTGACAATAATTATATTAATCTTACTATACGCGAGGAAAAAAATATGACTAAACATGAGCCTTACAAAATTAAGTCGATAAGAAATTTACAGTTTCTTAGTTTGCCGGAAAGAAAAAAACTTTTGAGAAGTGTTAATTTTAATGTCGGAGCTTTATCTGCTAATCATGTTGTTTTTGACATGGTTACTCAGGGTAGTTCTGCCATGAGTCAGGAACAGCTTGGTAACCTTTTTATAGGAGATGAAGCCTATGCAGGGGCGAGGAATTTCTATAAATTGATTGGAGCCGTGAAGGATGTTTTTGGTATAGAATTTGTTTGCCCGATACATAACTCTTTTGGTGGAATAAAATTGCTTAGTTCAGTCTTTGTTTCTGAAGGTGAAATTGTTGTAGGAAATATTTCTGCACCAGCCGAAGTCATTGAATATTTTGGCGGAAAATATCACCAGCTTTTTTCTAACGGAGATCCTGTTTATCCAGGGAATATCAATTTAAAAAAGCTATCTGAATTTTTACAGCAAAACAAAGGAAAAATTTCTTTTATTTATGTAGATATTCAGGGGGACGGATATCAACCAATCGCTTTAGAAAATCTGAGTGCAATAAAAAATATTGCCGATTCTTTTAACACGAAACTCGTGCTAAATGTCTCTAATATTTCTGAATTGGCATTTCATTACACCAAACATGAAAAATCATTTAAGGATCATACTATCAGCGACCTTATAAAAGAGATTGCTGCATGCAGTCATACACTTGTTTTTGATGCAGGTCAGGATGCTATGAGCAATGTTGGCGGATTTTTAGCCACAAACAGTGCCGAAGATAGTGAAAGGTATCAAAATAATGTTGTTGTATTTGAGGGGCTTCATACATACGGCGGGATGGCTGGAAGAACAATGGAGGTTGTTGCCACCGGGTTACATGAAATGGCAGAGGATCTCAATGCTGATTGGATTGATTACCAGGTATCTGAATTTGCCGGAATTCTTGAGCAAGGAAAAGTGCCGTTTACCAGAGGACTAAATGGTGTTTATCTTCATTCCGATGAATTTATTAAAAATTGTGATGGCGATTCGGCCCATACATTAGCATGTGCTTTATATCTTACCTCCGGCATCCGCGGTCATCTTTATGGGAAATATCAGGAAGGGGCTTTATTGCCTGTGCTCATCCCACGCCGGGTTTTAATGAATAGCCAGCTGGAGCAGATAGCTGAAGCAATTGTTAAGCTATATAACCAAAGAGCAGATATTGAACCGCTTGTTTCCGTCAATGAACCTAAATTTCACTTTGAAGCACGTTTTGAGTGGCTGACACCGAACTTGGATGAGTATATTTTTTCTTGTGAGCCGTTTATCATTCATGCTGTTGAGCATGTGGGTATGAAAAATTATAACCAACGTTATGATGCGATAGTAGAAGCCGGGTATAATACTTTTCTTCTGAAGTCAGAAGATGTATCAATAGATTTTCTGACTGATTCAGGGACCAGTGCAATGAGTGTTGATCAGTGGAATGCTTACTTAAATGCAAAGGAAACTCCTGCTACGCCTGATTCATATTACGATATTGTAGAAACTTCTCAAAAGATCTACGGCCATAAATACATCATTTTAGCCCATCAGGGGCGTGCTGCCGAACATATTATGTCACAAATGTTCATCAAACCCGGTGACTATGTTCCCGGTAATATGTACTTCACCACAACCAAGCTCCACCAGGAAATAGCAGGCGGAACCTTTGTGGATGTTATTGTAGATGAAGCACATAAAACAGTCTCTGAATTTTCGTGGAAAGGAAATATTGACCTTGATAAACTAACAGCGCTTTATGAAAAAGCTACCAAAGAAGGAAAAAAGATTTCTTATGTTTCTTATGAGTTTAATGTAAATATGGCTGGTGGACAGCCTGTTTCCATGGACAACATTAAGGAAGTATATAAATTTTGTAAGCCCCGTAATATTCCTGTTTTTTTTGATGCAACACGTTGCTCCGAGAATGCTGCCTTTATTCAGCGAAAAGATCCTGCATACGGGAATGTTTTAGTTGCAGATATTCTTCTTGAGATGTTTAGTTACGGTGACGGAGCTACTATTTCCAGTAAAAAGGATATGCTTACTAATCTATCGGGAAGTCTTTTATTCAGGGATAATGAAGAATGGTACAACAGGGCTCTTCAGATGCTTCAGCTTTTTGAGGGGACTTATTGCAGTGGAGGAACATCTGCCGGTGACATGGCTGCTCATGCGCAGGGCCTTAGAGAAATGGTTAACGATGCTTACATCAACAGCCGCATTGATCAGACTGTTTATTTAGGAAAATTGCTTCAAGACGCCGGGGTCCCGATTGTTCTTCCTGTCGGAGGCCATGCTGTGTTTCTTGACGCCCGCCAGTTTCTGTCTCACGTTGATCAGGACCAGTTTCCTTCCCAGATGCTGGCTGCTCAGATATTTATTGAAACAGGAGTGAGAGCTATGGAACGTGGGAATGTCAGCAAGGGCCGTAACCCGGCAACCGGAGAGAACTATCGTCCGGCATTGGAGCTGGTTCGTTTAACAATCCCCCGCCGTGTTTACACCCGCGATCATATCAGGGTCGTTGCCGATGGAATAATTAAGCTTTATGAAAAGCGGCAAACGATAAAAGGTCTCCGTTTCACCTACGAACCCGGGCAACTCAGGTTTTTCCAGGGGCGATTTGAGGAGGTTTAAAAGGGTTTACTACCGTTCACCTCATCCCCCTGCCCCCTTCTCCTCAAGGAGAAGGGGAGTAGCACCAT
>JAUXII010000188.1 GCA_030621075.1 Lentimicrobiaceae bacterium | reverse complement strand
ACCCAATAATTACCTCATCAGGTATCTCTTCAAGATCATCAATGATCTGGGTTCTGACATCTTCAAAATCGGTCAGGCATCGCAAATTCCTGCCGTCAACATCAACTCCATACAATTTATAATTTTCATCGCCGCCATCGTCCTTCAAATAAAGGATCCTGTTGTTGTTAGCCCAGAAATAACCGGCTATATCCCTGTCGGTTTCATGCGTTAGCCTTACCGGGTCATCTTTTCCTATTTCCTGAACAAAAACATTCATCCGTCTTTCATAAGGGGCTGAATAGGAATAAAACATGCCATTGGGTGAAATCTGATAGGATGATTTTTCAGGCTTCTTAAAGAAATCCCTCATAGGGATGGTTGGTGCTTTCATCAATTTGTGATTTGAACAATTTGTGAGTGCAAAAGTAAAACTTACAAGAAGTAATACAACAATAACTGATGCCGATTTGTTTTTCATTTGTTTGTTTTTTTAAAATTTGATAATAATCGCCAACAAAATTAATACATTATGCCTTTATAGAATAATCTATTTTATCGTCAGCTGCTTTCATAAGATAAAATGCCAATCACAGTGCAAAAATAACATTTTAAGTGATTATTCGTTTTAGTTAAATAATTCCCCGAGGCAGTGCCTCGGGGTTCCAATTTCTCCTTCTCCATTTAGGAGAGGGTTGGGGTGAGGTAAAATAAATGATTTTGAATTTTGGATTTATTCCTGAAAATAATATGATCCGGTTTATTGTTCGTTTCTTAAAAATCTTCCTCTGCTTTTTCCTTGCTATAGCCGTTGTGGGAACTATTCTGTTTTTCTACTATCGAAATGATCTAAAAGAAACCATTGTCGGGGAGATCAATCAATATTTAACAGCCGAAGTCCACGTTGATGAAATACAAATTTCATTCATACATGACTTCCCTCACATATCCATCATTTTTAACCAGGTTGATATTGGGAACCCTGCATCGAAACAAAAAAGTGACCAATTACTACAAGCTAAAACTGTTTCCGTATCATTTAATATACTGGATATCATTAATCAAAAATACTATCTAAATAAAGTACTGATTAAAGATGCACACCTTAATTTATGGATCAACAAAGATGGTGTTGACAACTTTCATATCTGGGAAACACCTGCAGGGATTAATGATAACCCCTCTTTTAATCTTGATCTTGAAAAAGTCATTCTAAAAAATGTAACTGTTTCTTACCACAACCAGCTAACAGGTGAATTCTATTCATTTCTCTCAGAAAACAATCAGCTTTCAGGCCAGTTCTCTGATGAGGCCTTTACGCTTCATTTGGAAGGGAATAATTATGTTAACATGGTTAAAACGGGAGCTGTTGAATACCTGAAAAACAGACAACTTAAAATTAAACTAACATTCGATGTTGACCGTGTGAAAAAAAGTTACACAATAAAAAATGGAGAGATCAAAACGGATAAGCTGGCTTTTACTATTACCGGCAACCTGCAGGAAAAAAACGATAACCTGAAAGAGATCCATCTGGATATCACAGGAAAAAAATCAGCATTGAGTGATTACCTTTCGGTTCTGCCCGTTAAATACAAAAAGCATGTGAATGACTACGAGGGGCATGGAATAATCAACTTTAAAACTACTATACACGGATTGATAGGAGAGGAGGATCAGCCAACCGTAACAATTAACTTTAACCTTGAAAACGGAACACTAGCCCGAAAAAAGCCTGCTATCGCAATTGACAATGTTAATTTATCCGGCTCTTTTATTAATAAAACTTCTGTTAAGAAAAACATTAATAAATTAATTATTGACAATTTTTCAGCCACACTATTGGATGGGAAAATCCAGGGTAAGGGGAGCATTTCCGGCTTTGAAAGTCCCTTAATAGAACTTGATGTCAGGGCTGAACTGGACTTAAACTATTTACACCGTTTTTTAACTATTGATACAATAGCATCTATGAACGGGAAGCTTGATCTGGATATTATATTTAATGGAAAAGTAGGTAACATCAACCAATTAACTCCACAGGATTTTGTCGACAGCCGTACATCGGGAATGGTAAAATTAATAAATGCCAATCTGCAAATAAAACAGAGTCCGCATATATTTCAAAATATAAATGGTTCGTTCAATTTCAATAACAACGATTTGCTGGTAAACAGATTAACCGGTGATATCTCAGGAAGTGATTTCAAAATCAATGGTTATTTCAGAAACATGCTGGCTTTCATAATGCTTCCGGACCAAAAATTACTGGTAGATGCTGACTTTACCTCCAATAACCTGAATTTAACTTCACTTCTTCTATATCAAACACACGGAAAAGATAGTATTTACAGGTTGCATTTCCCCGATAAGATTGCTTTCGACCTCACCCTGAAGATAAAAAAGTTTGTTTTTAAGAAGTTCAACGCTTCCGAAATAACCGGAAATGTAGCGTTAAAGGATAAAATACTGCATATTGATAATTTATCCTTTCGTGCGATGGAAGGTGAAATGGTTGGAAAGGCTATAATAAAAGAACAGAAAAACAGATTCCTGCTGTCGTGCAGCAGTGACTTAAAAAATGTTAATATCCGAACACTCTTTTATCAGTTTGAAAATTTTGGACAGACCAGCCTTGTAGATAGAAATATAAATGGGAAAGTAAACGCACATGTTGATTATTCCTCTGATTTCAGCAACAATCTATCAACCGATTTAAGCTCCATCAGGGCCAGGGCAAATATTACCATTGAATCAGGAGAGCTGATTAATTATGCTCCTCTGAACCGGTTGTCTTTATTTTTAAGATTAGATGATTTATCAAAGATTCAATTTTCCAGGCTTCAGAATATCATTGAGATCCGTGATAAAAAAATTATTATTCCGCAAATGGAGATCCGGTCCAACACAATTAATCTCAATGCTTTTGGCACACATACATTCGATAACAGGATTGATTATCATTTTAATCTTCTCCTGTCGGAGATCCTCTCGAAGAGAGTAAAAAACCAACATTCTGACGATCTGCATTATTTTATTGAAGAGGATGGCCAGCAAGGGATGAGGGTTTTTCTTTCCGTTTCGGGGACAGTTGACGATCCGGTAATAAAGTACGATACACGCCAGGCGAAAGAAAAAATATCTCGTGATTTTAAAGAAGAAAAAACAGAAATCAAATCGGCCATTGAAAAAGAGTTTCCCTGGATGGTTAAAGACTCGTTAGAAAAGCTTCAGGAAGAACAAGAAGAAGAGCTTATCAAAAAACAGGAACAGGGTCAGTTCATCATTGAATGGGAAAACGACACAACCTTACCTGATACTTCAATAAATAAAAATGCCCCGAAGAAGATCAAAGGGAGCAAGTTTAAGATAGAATGGGATGAAGATACGCTGAAGATATCCGAATAAGGATATGCGATATTCGATATTCGAATTAATGGTGACGGTGGGGGCGGAATGCGGAAAACAGAAGATGTAATTAGATGTCGTTTTTGATTTTTTAGGCAGGATTGTCTTTTGAAAGTCCCGGAGGGACTACATATTGATAGATAATAAATTTCGTTGTTGTTATCAAGTGCCGTTAGGTACGAAATAACTGAAAAAACGGCAGGTATGTGTATTTGGGGCGGGGAAAATTGGAAAAAAATCCAATATTTTTGATAGTTGAATTCCGGACTATTTTTCAAAAACAATCAGTGTTGGGTTAATAACCAGATCCCAGGTCAAGCAAAAATAATCAGTGTTGGATTAATAATCAGATCCCAGGTCAAGCCT
>JAUXII010000255.1 GCA_030621075.1 Lentimicrobiaceae bacterium | reverse complement strand
AAAGAATAATTCATATCCAAAAAGCGATTCTTGAAATTGAATCATTCACAAACAATGTGAGCAAAAATAATTTTTTAAATGATCGACTGCTTTCAAGTGCAGTTTTATTCCAGTTTAGTGTAATTGGAGAGGCAGTAATTCATATTGAAACTTCATTATTGAAAAAATATAAATATCCCTGGTATAAAGCCAGGGCATTTAGAAATCTAATATCACATGAGTATTTTCAAATTAAGTTGGAGGCTGTCTGGGATATTGTAGTAAACGATTTACCAGGATTGAAAGAAGTAATAAAAACCCTCTTGGAGCATGAATTTTAATACAGGAAATATAAATAATTGTTAAAAAAAATTATTAATAAGAACAATAACTATGAAAATATTACCTATTGAGAAAGTTAAGCAAGGAGATTTATACACTATTGAGAACGAACCTGTTAGTGATATCGACTTAATGGAAAGAGCAGCAAAGGCCTGTTGGAAATGGATCACCCGGCATGTTAATAAGACGTTGAAAATAAAAATATTTTGCGGCATGGGAAATAATGGCGGCGATGGTCTTGCTATTGCCCGGATGCTTGTAAATAAAGGATACAAAGTTGATGTTTTTGTATTGCGATTTACAGCAAAGATGTCTCCTAGCTGCCAGATAAATTACGATCGGTTGTTCAACATGCCAAACGTCCGCATCTATGATTTGACTGAAGAAGATGAACTTCCGGAAATAGATGGGGAAGATATTGTTGTTGATGCAATATTAGGATCAGGCCTTTCAAAGCCGGTAAAAGGCTTTATTGCGGATGTTATTGGGCAAATGAATAAAAACAATGCCATCGTGATTGCCATTGATGTACCAACGGGTTTGTTTTGCGATCAATCTAATCATACCAACAATGGTGCTATTGTTGAAGCAGACTTCACCCTGACATTTCAATTTCCAAAGACAGGGTTCGTCTTTGCTGAAAACATCAAGTATGTTGGTTTGTGGGAGGTTTTACCGATCGGCATCCTTGATGACTTCATTGATTCGGTTATAGTCGATAAATATTATATTGAACGCAAAGATTGCCGCCACATATTTCGCCGCA
This sequence comes from Lentimicrobiaceae bacterium, assembly GCA_030621075.1. The sequence goes on along the minus strand of JAUXII010000255.1, from coordinate 1,906 downwards.
GGGGAAAATTTGCACATAAAGGAACCTTTGGCCATGCATTATTGATCTCGGGGGCTTATGGAAAAATGGGAGCTGCCGTACTGGCATCCAAAGCATGTTTAAGGTCAGGAACAGGGTTATTAACAACGCATATTCCAGTTAAAGGATATGAGATCATGCAAACGGCTGTTCCTGAAGCCATGGTTAGCGTTGATGCATCCGGGGAAATTTTTTCTGAGGTGATCGATCTTTCAACGTACAATGCCATTGGTATCGGCCCGGGTATCGGGATGGAAGAGGATACACAAAAAGCGTTTAAGCTCCTGATCCAAAATACTCATATTCCACTTTTAATTGATGCAGATGCTATTAACATTCTTGGAGAAAATAAGACATGGTTGTCGTTCATTCCCAAAAACAGCATTTTTACGCCACACCCTAAGGAATTTGAACGCCTTATCGGGAAATTCACAAACGACTTCGAGCGGAATCAACTACAAAAGGAATTCTCGGTCAAATATCATGCTTACGTAGTATTAAAAGGGGCACACACAGCCATAACCTGCCCTGACAACAGCTGCTATTTTAACAGTTCAGGTAATCCGGGCATGGCAACAGGAGGTAGCGGGGATGTATTAACCGGTGTGATACTTGGCCTACTTGCTCAGCATTACCTTCCCAGGGAAGCGTGTATTTTAGCTGTTTATGTGCACGGTTTGGCAGGTGATCTGGCTGCAAAAAAAATGGGCATGGATGCACTTATTGCAGGTGACATTATCAACAATCTGGGAAAGGCATTTAAGAAGCTATAGCATCGATGGCATCCTCTTCAACCCTCAGGTTATCTATAATAAAGGTTTGTCGCTCAGGAGTATTCTTTCCCATATAAAACTCCAGAATCCTTCCAATGGATGCCGATTTCTGAAGAATAACAGGATCAAGTCTCATGGATACTCCGATAAAATTTTTAAATTCATTCGGTGATATTTCTCCCAGTCCTTTAAAACGGGTTATCTCAGGATTGCCTTTAAGTTTTTTTATCGCACCATTTCTTTCTTGTTCAGAATAACAATATATTGTTTCCACTTTATTACGAACTCTAAAAAGAGGTGTTTGTAAAATATAAACATGGCCGGCTCTTATTAAGTCGGGATAAAACTGCAAAAAGAAAGTTAACAATAACAACCTGATATGCATTCCATCAACATCGGCATCAGTTGCAATAACAATATTATTATACCGAAGGCTTTGAAGCCCCTCTTCAATGTTCAAGGCTGTTTGCAGAAGGTTAAACTCATCGTTCTGGTAAACAATTTTTTTACTTAATCCATAAGCATTCAATGGCTTACCCTTCAGGCTAAAAACGGCTTGTGTACTTACATCTCTTGATTTTGTTATCGATCCGCTGGCTGAATCACCTTCGGTGATAAAAAGAGTTGTTTCCAGGCGTTTTTCATGATTATCCTGATAATGGACCCTGCAATCGCGGAGTTTTTTATTATGCAAACTGGCTTTCTTCACACTCTCTTTAGCCAGTTTTTTGATCCCGGCAATTTCTTTTCTTTCCTTTTCTGACTGAAGGATCTTTCTCAGTAACAATTCAGCAGTTTCGGAATTCATGTGCAAGTAATTATCCAGGTTCCGCTTAACAACATCATTGATATAATTTCTAACAGATGGTCCCCCAGGTTCAATATATTGTGACCCAAGTTTGGTTTTTGTCTGCGATTCGAAAATAGGTTCCTGCACTTTCACACTCAGGGCTGCAATTATTGACACACGTACATCGTTGGTATCAAAATCTTTTTTATAAAATTCTCTGATTGTTTTTACGATGGCTTCACGAAAGGCAGCCAGGTGTGTTCCTCCCTGGCGTGTATGTTGCCCATTAACAAAAGAATAATACTCTTCGCTGTATTGTTTAACG
>JAUXII010000068.1 GCA_030621075.1 Lentimicrobiaceae bacterium | reverse complement strand
TCTACTGTTTACCGTCTACTGCCTACCGTCTACTGTCTACCGTCTACTGTCTACTGTCTACTGCCTACTGTCTACTGCCTACTGTCTACTGTCTACTGCCTACTGCCTACTGCCTACTGTCTACTGCCTACTGTCTACTGCCTACTGCCTACTGTTTCATTCCCGTATTAATTCCCTTGATATCACCATCTTTTGTATTTCAGAAGTGCCTTCGTAAATCTGTGTTAATTTTGCCTCACGCATAAACCGTTCAACATGATATTCTTTAACGTATCCATAACCTCCGTGTATCTGAACAGCTTCGGTGGTGACTTCCATAGCGATATCAGCAGCATATAGTTTAGCCATGGCACTTGCCAAGCCGTATGATTTCCCGTTGTCTTTCAGCCATGCGGCTTTCAGAACCAGATTCCTTGCCGCTTCAACTTTCACAGCCATTTCGGCCAGCTTAAAAGCAATAGCCTGATGCTCAATAATCAGTTTTCCAAAAGCTTTTCTTTCTTTTGCATAAAGAACAGAGCGTTCCAATGCCCCGGCGGCAGTACCAACTGCCTGAGCAGCAATGCCAATACGTCCTGCTTCCAACAATTGCATGGCATATTTAAAACCCAAGCCATCTTCTCCAAGTCTGTTTTCCTTTGGAACTATTACATCAGTAAACATAACACTATGGGTGTCGGAGCTACGCATTCCCATTTTATCCTCATGTGGTGAAAGTGAAATACCGGGTGTTTCTTTTTCAACTACGAAAGCATTAATACCTTTATGCTTAAGCTCCGGATGTGTTTGTGCAATAATGATATAAATCGATCCGCTTTTGGCACTGGAAATCCAGTTTTTTGTGCCATTAAGTAAATAGTGATCTCCTTTATCTTCGGCCATTGTCCGCTGAGATGTGGCGTCTGATCCGGCTTCCGGTTCAGATAAAAGGAAAGCACCAATCTTCTCACCTGTAGCCAGGATACGCAAATATTTTTTCTTCAATTCATCGCTTCCATATTTTTCTACCCCGTAACATGCAAGTGAGTTGTGAATCGACATGATAACACTCATTGCTGCATCAACTTTTGAGATTTCTTCTATTGCCAACACATATGACATGGTATCCATGCCACCACCACCGTAATTGGGATCAACCATCATTCCAAAGAAACCAAGTTCTGTCAGGTTTTTTATATGTTCCCAGGGAATCTCTGCTTTGGCATCCCTTTCCAGAACATCCTTGATCAACTCCCGCTCAGCATAATCGCGGGCTGCCTGCCTGATCATTATTTGTTCTTCTGTGAAATCAAAATTCATATCAATTTTTTTTGAAATAATAAATTTTCTCCTTGTAGCAATTGATCGGGCAAAAATAAGAAAAAAACATCAAGCGCCACACATCATGACTGTATGCTGCGTTTTAACCACAATTCTATTTGGGGAAATGAATATCCTGCAGGTTTTTTCTTACGCTTTCAAATTCTTCCATAATTTCAGTAACAATCGCTTCGGTTGGTTTTATTTCATCAATGAGTGCCGATACCTGGCCAATCTCCAGTTCACCTTTAACAGTATCACCTTCAAACATTCCTTTTCTCGCCCTTCCACGGCCAAGCAGATTTTTTAAGTCCTCGGCTGTTGCCCCTTTGCTTTCAAGCTCTTCTACTTTGTAGAAAAATTCATTTTTTATCAGGCGTACAGGAATTACTTTTCTTAGAGTCAATTTGGTATCACCATCTTTCGAATCAATAATTTTTTGTTTGAAGGAATGATGTGCTGAAGATTCTTCTGATGCCGCAAACCTACTACCAATTTGTACCCCTTCTGCTCCCAGGGCCATCGCTGCCAGCATGGCCCCACCTGTCCCGATTCCTCCTGCGGCAATAAGCGGTGATTTAACAGCCCGCCTGACGAGTGGAATCAATGTCATGGTTGTTGTTTCTTCAAAGCCATTATGGCCGCCTGCTTCAAAGCCTTCAGCTACAATGGCGTCAACCCCAGCTTCTTCGCATTTCAGGGCAAATTTCACATTTGCAATAACGTGAGCTACCCTGATCCCGTGTTCTTTAAAGTAAGAGGTATATTTTTTAGGGCTCCCTGCCGAAGTGAATACGATTTTCACTTTTTCCTCGATTACGATATTCACCATATCCTGAATATGCGGGTAGATCAGCGGTAGATTTACTCCGAAAGGCTTTTGAGTTGCCTTTTTTGCTTTGCGAATATGATGTCGGAAGGTATCAGGGTCCATTGAGCCTCCCCCGATAAGGCCTAATCCGCCGGCATTACTAACGGCAGATGCAAGTTCCCAGCCGCTGCACCAAATCATACCGCCTTGAATGATAGGGTATTGTATGTTAAAAAGGGATGTGATTCTATTCATCAGGCCCCTCTTTTATATACGATAGCCACAACAGTTACATCGTCACCACCCATGTTAATGGTCATTCCATACGGGCGGTCTTCAGAAATATTAATCTGGGCATCCCCGGCATTACCTGTTAACTGTTCCCAAATGGTCACCGCCTGGTGAACTCCTGTCCCTCCGGTAGGGTGACCCCAGCCAATAAGCCCCCCTGTTGTATTGATGGGGATTTGTCCGTCTCGTGCTGTATGGCCTGCAGCAATAAAATCGGCACCTTTTCCTGGTTCTGCAAAGCCTAAAGCTTCTACCGTAAGAACAGCAGCTATGCTGAAACAATCATGAATTTCAATGGTACCAAGGTCATGGATTGTTATACCCGCTGAATCCAGGGCTTGCTTTGCTACTTTTTTTATAGCAGTCACTTCTGTAAAGTCAGGTGGATCATTTGTTAAGTTTCTTTCCAGATGGGCAAATGATATAACTTCAACAGCCTGTTCTTTTGGGATTCCTATCCTTTCAAGACCTTCCTCAGAAACAACAGCTATTGCCGATCCAGCATCTGATACTTTTGAGCAATCAAGCACATTCAAATTATCAACAAATGTTTTACCATTAATTTTAATACTATCATATAAAGCATCAAGATCTTCTACTTTGTTTTCATATTCCTGGGCAGTGGGACATAAACGGGCATTTTCTACCGCATTTCTAAACCAGCGGCGCATGCCTTTTCTGGCATATTCCTTGCCATATTTTTCATAATAGGCTCCGGCTCTGTCACTGAACTGTCCCGGGAAGAAATAAGCATGTCCATTTTTTCTTTTCTGATACCAACCTGCACCAGCCAGTACATCAGCCCCATAAATAGCCTTCATTGAATTTTGAACCTCTACACCAACAGTTAATACAACATCAGCTGTTTCGGCAAGGATGGATTTAATTCCGGCAGTTAAAGCCAGGGCGCCCGAAGCACAGGCTCCTTCAGTACGTGAACAGGGCTTATACTGAAGCCCCTCGTCAATCATCGGAATAAAACCGGCAAGATGCCCTTGCTTATTGAAGCGGGGAGCCATAAAATTACCAATTACACCTTCATCAACATTGGCAGCTCCTCCGATTTGCTTCAAGGTGGCTTGTCCTGCTTCTTTAATATAATGTTCAAGGCCCGGGCGAGGTTTCTTGGGGTTAAATTCTTTCCGTCCTGTACCCAGCGACACTGTATTGGCTCCTGCAGTCATATATATTTTTCTTCTCAGCTTTTTCATAATGTTATTTTTAATTGTTTATTTTTTAGTCAAAATAATTATTGATGGGCCCGTAGGCATGAAAGAAACCTGTTAACATAACCGTATTGACGTCATCTTCGTTATGAGCAACATTGTCATTAACAAGTTTTTTCCCAATCTCTTTTGAACGGGAACCGTATTTCATTGCCAGTGCGCCTCCCATTGTTTCTAATGTTTTAAGTTCAGCGAAGAATGCATCCAGCATGTTTGCTTTTTTATCCCGGCTGAAATTTACCACTTTCCAGGGTTTATATGACTTCGGTAACGGCCCCAGCTTTTCATCACATTTATCTTTAAATGAAGCAATGTCAATGTATCCTTTTTTCTCCGGGTCAAAAATAGCTACCGGCCTGTTTTTTTCGTATTTCAAAAAACCATCTTTCTGTGATCCATCTGAGAACTGGCCTCCGGTAACACCCATTTCAATCAGGTTATTTAATACGTCACTTCTCAGCTCTTCGTCTTTCTGGAAAGGATCCATTACTGCCATGATAAAGCTGACAACATCTATTCCCACATAGTCGATCAACTGGAAAATACCCATTGGCCTGATCAGGTAATCCTGAGATACTTTGTTGATCATATAAACAGCTTCGGCAAAAGGCATTTCTTTGGTAAGCTGTTCAACCTCAGTAAGACCGTGTAAAGCATCACGCATAAAATGTCCATTTCCGATGAAGCCGGCAAAATCGTTTGATGGAACGATCACCTTTTTCAGTTTCTTGGCATATTCGCGTGAAAATGCTTCCATCTCTTTATTTGTCTGACTGGTCACAATGAGTTCCACCAATCGTTGGACAGCCGGAGGATTATAGAAATGGAATCCAAGAATTCTTCCTCCCAGCTCTGCTTCCTCATCAATGATATGAATAGGGACTGAAGATGTATTGGTGAAGAACCATGGGGTGTTGGAATTATTCTTGTCAATTTGTGACAGTAATTTAACTTTCAAATCTTTATTTTCGCTAATAGCTTCAAAGATAAGGGTTGAATCATTGGCCGAATCCATTGTTGTTACCGGGCGGACAACACTCAATACATCGAACACATATTGATTGATAAAATCCTGGTTTTCAACAAGGTCTTGCCTGTCAGCATATGCTGTACGAAGCCAAACGGTTTTTTTCTCAGCAAGTTTTTGAACCTGTGTTCTCAAAAATCCCATTAACCCGGCAAGGCCTTTGTGTGATATGTCTATTGCATTCAGCACAAAGGTCATATCCTTGTTTTCGGGTTTCAGACTAAGGTCAGTCATTTCAACGGCAGTAAGCAATAATATACCGCTGCCCATTTTACCGGCGGCTCCAAGCACCGATACGTTTTGAAGTCTTTCGTCGTAATTCATGTTTTGTTTTATTATGTTGATTAAGAATCTATTGTTTTCCCATAACTAAAGTTATGGGTTTCTAAAGTTATGGGTTAATATGCCTTTTTACCTACCATTCAGGTTTTCTTTTTTCCAAAAACGCCTTCATTCCAACTTCACCTTCGGCTTTAAATTGTGATCCGAAATATTCAGACTCCAGTTTACAACCTTCATTAAAATCAGACAACAAGCCGGTCCTGGTAACCAGTTTTACCTTTTTTATTGCTTCAGGCCCTTTGGAAATAATTTTTTTAGCAATTTTTAATGTCTCTTCCATTAATTCCTCAGGCTCAACCACTTTCTGGACCAGGCCAATCCTCAGGGCATCCTCTGCTCCTATCATATCAGCAGTGGTTAGCAGGTAAAGGGCATCTGCCAACCCAACCAGGCGCGGCAGACGTTGTGTGGCGGCATACCCGGGTATCATGCCAAGGTTAACTTCAGGCTGGCCGAATTTGGCTTTATTACTGGCAATCCGGAAATCACATCCCATGGCAAGCTCCAGGCCTCCACCAAGTGCATATCCGTTGATAGCTGCAATAACCGGTATTTCCATTTTTTCAAGGCTGTGGAACGTATTTTGGCCAAGCCTTGAAAAAGCCGAACCTTCTTCAGGAGTCATATCTACCATCTCGGCAATGTCAGCTCCTGCAACAAAAGCCTTGCCTTCACCGGTAATGATCATTACTCTTAGCTCCTTGTTTCCTGACAACGAAGCTACCAAATCGTCCATCTCCTTAAAGAAATGGGTATTTAATGCATTCATTGCCTCCGGGCGGCTAATGGTTACTATGGCTATGCCGTCTTGTATTTCAACTTTTAAAATTTCATATTCCATAACTGCTAATTGTTTTTATTAATTTGCTGTTAAAAGCAAGGTAAAAGAGTGTTTAGATTTATTGATTTAAATATAGAAAAGTCTATTGTTTATTAAATAACACAAAAATAGAAATATCTTTTTTATTGCCCAAATATTTTGGCTTAATTTGATGGAAAAATGCAAATTCGCCATAAAGGTTCTATGGCATCAAGTTGGATAAAGCAAGATGTTCAATCATACATGAATTTAATAATTTCAAAAGTAC
>JAUXII010000076.1 GCA_030621075.1 Lentimicrobiaceae bacterium | reverse complement strand
CTTTTCTGCAAACATTTATTTCTAAGAATAAGAAGTCGAAATTTGAAACCACCATTGAAAACAGGACAAGGTTTCTTACTATAGTTCTTGAGGATATTTATCAATCGCACAATGCAAGTGCTGTGTTGAGAACATGTGATTGCTTCGGCGTTCAGGATATTCATATTATTGAAAACAGGAATACCTATTCAGTCAACCCTGATGTCGCACTTGGCTCTTCAAAATGGCTGACTCTTAAAAAATATAACCGCCTGAAAAATAACACTGAAGAATGCCTGTTTAATCTTAAACAACAGGGCTATACCCTTGTAGCTACTACTCCTCATAATGATGAATATCTTTTGGAGGATCTACCGATGGATGGAAAAGTGGCTCTCCTGTTTGGAACAGAATTAGAAGGCTTGTCAGAGAAAGCCATTGAGATGTCCGATCGTTTTGTTAAAATACCCATGTATGGGTTTACAGAGAGTTTTAATATTTCTGTTTCTGCGGCTCTTTGTATGTTTTACCTCACAGAGAAGCTAAGAAAAAGCGATGTTAATTGGATGCTGAGCCAGCATGAAAAAATTGATATTATGCTGGATTGGACCAGAAAGGTAATTAAAAGGGTGGACCTTATTGAGAAAGATTTTTTTAATTCACAGTCAACACGTTAATTTCATTTCAGAATAATAGTTGCTGGCTTTTAATGAATAAATATTTTCTTTACCTTTGTCGCTTTGATAATCATTTTTAAAAAAAGAATTCATGGGTAAAGGAGATAAAAAAACCAAAAGAGGAAAAATAATCATGGGATCATATGGCGTTCTGAGGCCTAGGAAAAAGAAAAAACTTTTTGTTGATAAAGTACCTAAGCCAAAGAAGTCAACAAAAATTGAGGTAGAGACGCCTGAGGAGAAGGAAGTAACCCCAAAAGCTAAAAAGGTACCTGCTAAGGTAACAAAAGCAGTAAAATCTGAAAAACCAAAAACGGCTACTAAAAAGACAACCAAAAAAATTGAGGTTGAAAAGCCGGTGGAAGAGAAAGCTACATTAAAACCCAAAACCGCAGCTAAAGAAGCCTCTGCAAAAAAAACAGAACCCAAACCTAAAACTGCAGCGAAAAAAATCGCTAAAACTGCGAGCCCAAAAGAAGAACCATCCGAAAAGAAATCGGAATAACGCATTAACCTTACGTTTGTTTATTGTGGAGTTGTAGATATTCCTTGATTTTGATGATTCGAGAATCATCGCCGAACTAATGATTTAAATAATTGCCCCTTTTCTTTATAGTTCGTAAATGCATCATAACTGGCTGCAGCAGGCGATAATAAGCAAATGGCATCTTGCAACGTGCACGATTTTGAAATAGTAACGGCATCAGCAAGATTCGAAACCATAAAATGAGTTTTTTTCTGACTTTTTTCTTTTTTCATTAATTCATAAATTCTCTCTCCTGCATTACCCATAAAAATGAAATTCCTAACCTTAGATTCATTTAAAAAAGTAGCCAGTCTTTTATAATCAATGCCTCTGTCATATCCTCCTAATATTAATGTGTCTACAGCCTGAAGTGCTTTTATTGCATAAATGGTTGCCTCAGGAACAGTGGCAATGGAATCGTTATAATATTGAATTCCATGATACTTACCAATATACTCTATCCGATATTCTAGCCCCTTAAATGACTTTATCCCAGAGCGAATCACTTCGGTAGTTATCCCCAGCACCATGCAAGTACTGATTGCAGCCATAACATTCATCATATTATGAATGCCCATAATAGGAATGTCTGTTTTGTGTATAATTATCCTTTCTTGACCTTCCGCTGAAAAAACGATTTCTTCTTCATTATTAAGATAACATCCATTTGGGGTTTGTCGGATTGCGGAGAAAGCGTATTTTGCTTGTTTTTTGTTGATCTTTTCAATATAATGTTTGATGAGTTCATTATCGTCATTGTAAATTAAAATATCGCCCTCTTCCTGAAAATTGATGATATTGAATTTTGCCTTTACATATTCTGTGAATGAATTATAATGGTCAAGGTGGTCCTGGTAGAGATTTAGCAGGAGTGAAATATGTGGCGATTTTGTGATGTGCTCAAGTTGATGTGAAGAAAACTCAGCAACAACAATAGTGTTGTTATCAATAGAAGGGATTAGATCAAAAGGGGGGATGCCAATATTTCCAACGAATATGGAATTTTTAGTGTGAAGCTTAATAATCGAGAAGATTAAACTGGCTGTGGTGCTTTTTCCCTTTGTTCCGGTTACTCCAATAATCTGTTTTGACAGGTTTTGCAAAAACAGTTCTGTCTGTGATGTGATATGTGTCTTTAAATGGAGGTTCTTAACTGAAACGCCAGGCGATTTAATAATTAAATCAAAGTGTTCAATATTGTGTAAATAAGCATTCCCTGTTTGGAAAGAAATTAAATCACTTACCTCCTCGTTGGCTTTTTGTAATGCCTTAGGATCGATATCAGCAATGGTCAAGGGTTGTTCTGGTATTATTTTCCTGAGCAATGCAAAAGTTGACCTTCCTTCAACTCCAAAGCCAAGAATAAGGATTTTTTTATTGGATAAATATTGTTTAATAGAGTCAATCATCTATCAGGTCTATGAGTTTTATCAGCAGTTTTTTTTCAACAAAGTGTGGCTCGCTGATTTTTTTTAACAATCTGTTTTTTGATTCCAGCGACAGGCTATCTCCTGCTTTTACTTTCTGAAAGTACTTAATTAGGAGAGGGACCTCTTCCCTGTGAAGTTTGTTTGTTATCATATGTAAAGAAGCATTCACTTCGTCAATGGTGCCGACACACTCAAATGGCTTTTCATCTTTTAGCCCAATAAGTTGGTTAAATATGCCCAGCAATTCCATATCGTTAAGCAAATCTTTCCCAAAAATATTGATCAGCAGACTTTGGTCAATGAAAGGCGATAATATGATGTAGGTAAACAAGCATTTCGGACATGACCCACACCAACTATCACTTTGCCTTCCTTTGTTACAACTCTTAAAAGAATGGAAGTATTGTGGAAACCGGGAGAAAATGCCTGCAATTTGCATTTCGTTAAGTGGCCTTAATAAACTGAAATAATTGATGCTGTCGCTGATATAATTTTTGACATAGTTTCTGAAGTTTTTTTCAAAAGCATACGACTTTGAATATTGATGGTTCACATCTGTTTTTAAAACTGTTGCTTCGTTTGAACTGACTTCATTAGAAAACGCTATATTTTTCCTTCTTGTGAGTGCTGAAATTAACAAACTAATGAATGCCAGCAAGGCCGAAAAAGGAGTATGGCCATTCAGAAACCCTCTTTTGTTCAATTCAAGCAATTGAGGATGGATGGTTCTGTAAATAATACTGGTTTCTTCCGTCGTGAATCCGGCTTTTTGAATAGTGTCAGTAATGGCTATATTCGGGTTCAGAGCAAAGGGGAGCATATCATGCGTTTTCAGAACCTCTAATGAAATAACAGAGTCTTTGCCACCACCAACCGGAACGATATAACCATCAGTTAGCCTCAGGTTGATCAGCTCAGTCTCAGCTTTCGTTTCGCAGGAAATAGAGAAAAGGTCCTGGATGTTTGTTTGGATGTTATTTAAATAAAGGAACTCACCCAGGCCATGAAAATAGACCTCTTTCCACCATTCAATCTGACGGGTGGTGAGTCTGTTCGCTTTAATGATTATTTCAGGTGAACAAGTTGCTTTCCAATAACTGATAAGCTCTATCATTCCAATGTGAAAGACGATATTTCTGAACCCTTCAGTATCTAGGATAGAATAATCATAGAATTTTCTATCGGGAATGGTTAAGGTTGGTTTAAAATAGAATTTATCTGAAATATTGAAGAAGTACTCAACTACTAATTCATTCTTTTCTCTCCTGATCCGGTAATCCTCAAAAACAAAACAGGGGTATGCTTGTCGGAAAGTAATAAATTTATCTCTGTTATTAATCCGTGTCATGAGAAGTGGTACAATTATTGAGGTTTAATAAGTAAGCGTTTTAAATTTGACAGAAATTTTTTCCTGCAAATATACGAAAGCTGCATTAACCTGAATTATGCATAAACTGTTGATTAATAGAATTTCAATAGCCCTGTCCTTTAGGTCGGGGACAGATTGTAGCCTATTTACGTCATCTTCAAAGGTTGAAAAGTTTATAGCAGAATTTTTATTTCTAAGAAAAAATGATTATTATTGTAATGCTATAATTGAAAAGTGAATTGGAGAAATGAAAGCGCAAAAGCAACATATTAGTAAACCAGCACGGGGTAGATTGCTGATATCTGAGCCATCTTTACATGATTTCTATTTTAAGCAATCGGTTATTCTCCTTGCAGGGCATGATACAGAAGGGTCGTTCGGCTTGATAATTAATAAACCAACCAATGTAAAGTTAAATGAGGTAACCAGTGAATTTCCCCAATTTGATGTGCCCTTGTATCTCGGTGGGCCGGTAAAAACCGATAGCCTGTTTTTTATTCATACGATTGGTGATTATATTACGAATAGCCTTAAGATAATGGATGGCCTTTACTGGGGTGGCGATATTTCTGTTATTAAAGAGATGATAACTCTCAATCAATTAACCCCCAGTAATATACGGTTTTTTGTTGGGTATTCAGGATGGGCATCAAAGCAACTTGATCAAGAAATGGAAGAGAAATCCTGGTTTGTTTCAAAAACAAAAGCGAATGATGTTATTCATTCCAACCCCCTGAAAATGTGGAGTGAGTACATTAAAGTTATGGTAAGTGATTATGCTGTATGGGCCAACCTCCCTTCCGACCCGAGCATGAATTAATATTGTTTCTATATGATCGAATTTTTTATTTGTTCGAGAAAAAGAATAAACAATTCTGGCTTTAATAAGATGGTAAATAAAAATCCAAAAATTGCTCCCCAGAAATGAGCATTATGCCCTACATTATCCTTTGCTTTTTTTGCCATGTATGCAGAATAAATTAAGTACAAGGCACCAAAGATTACTGCCGGTATGCCGATAGGTATAAAAAACAGATATAATTTCCCTAATGGGTGAAACAAGATGCTTGAAAACAGTATAGCAGAAACAGCCCCAGAGGCACCAACTGCATTATAAAACCCGTCATTTTTGTGCCTTTTGAAATCATAAATCACTGAAAAAACTATACTTGCCAGGTATAATGACAAATAATAAGGTATGGCCCTATCTGCAAAAAAATACTCGAAATAAAGCTCCACTGAAGTTCCGAAAGAATAAAGTACGAACATGTTGATCAATAAATGGGACCAGTCACTATGCAGAAAAGCGTACGAAAAGAAACGATGCCATTCTTTTCTGTGGTAGATTGAGTAAGGATTAAATTGTAATTTGTAAAATACCCTCCGGTTATAAAAAGCAAGTATAGAAATAAATACGGTGATGATAATGAAAATGTAGGTCATTTATTAATTGTTGTTTTTTTGTTATTTACTAACCTTACTGGCCGGCGGTGTAGTCCAGTTCAGATCCCAGCATACTATGTGGGATAAGGTAGATAGTTAACAAAACTATCGATGCCACTAAAGCCCAACCTGTTTTTGATTGATTCTTTTTTAATCTTAAAAAAGCCATTACCCAGAACAAAAAAGCTACTAATGTCTTATTGTCTGTAAGATCATGGCCAAAGGGCCAACCTGTCCAAAATGCTCCAAACGCATATTTTTGAACAATGGGGCCTAAAATTAAGCCGCCAAGAAAAAAGACTATCAGGGTAACCCTGGTTAAATTATAGGTGTTACTTCCTTTAAAAATAATTTCCAGAATGATCCTGTTAGCAATAAGCATGGTGA
>JAUXII010000135.1 GCA_030621075.1 Lentimicrobiaceae bacterium | reverse complement strand
TGCGATCCGTGCGATCCGTGCGATCCGTGCGATCCGTGCGTTCCGTGCGATCGGCCGTGCGTCTCTACGTGCACCCAGATATCCTATCAAAACGCCCCCAAAACAAAATCAACCTCCCTAATAACTTTTTGTAGCTTTCCCTCATCCTTCGCTTCAGCAATAAACCGCAGAAACGGCTCTGTGTTGGATGGCCTGATGTTAAACCACCAGTCATGGAACTCAATTCTGTAACCGTCAAAATCATAGAATTTTTGAGGTTTTTCTGCTTTGGTGAAATGATCTTTGACAGCCTGCATTGCCTCTCTCTTCTTTTCAATTCTGAAGTTGATTTCGCCGGAGTTAGCATAGGTTGAGATCCGGTTGATTAGTTGTGAGACAGAAACTCCACGTTTTTTCATATCGCTGATAATATTCAGGACCAACAGGCATGCCAGTAATCCTGAGTCTGAGTAATAGAAATCCCGGAAGTAATAATGGCCTGCCAACTCACCACCGAAGATGCCGTCAATAGCTCTCAGTTTTAGCGCTGCATAAGCCCTGCCAACTTTCCACATGTGCATCTTTCCTCCAAACTTCTCAATATATTCTCTAACACCTTCAGATGTACGGATGTCCTGAAGTACATTTTCTGCTTTCCCTGTAAGGAAATGATGTGCTAAAACACCGATGATAAGATCAGGGCGGATAAATTGACCTTTCTCATCCACAAACATAACCCTGTCGGCGTCGCCGTCAAAAATAACACCGATATCACAATTATTATCCAGTACAAGCTTTTTAAGGTCTTTAACATTTGCAGGGATCAACGGATTGGCCTCGTGATTAGGGAAAGTACCATCAAGGGTATCGAAAATATATATCGGGGCATTGCCAAGTAAATCTTTAATGAGCAGGGCAGCCATGCCATTTGAACAGTCAATCCCGATTTTCAAATTTGAATAATCTCTTTGGTAATTATTCAAAAATTCTATGTAATCATCTCTAAAAGAAAAATTAATTTCCTTTCCTCTGTTTTTGACTGGAACAACAGGCATATTGGTAACCATCTGCTCAAGTTCGGCAAGGCCGGTCTCATAACCTACCGGTAGCGCATCTTCCCGGGATACTTTTAATCCGTTGTATTCTTTTGGGTTATGTGAAGCTGTGATCTGAACAGATGCAGCAAAATTGTATTTTGCTGTGGCCCAATAGATCATTGGTGTGGTTGTTAGCCCTGCATAATATACGTCAGCACCCGCATCATTGATGCCTTGCTTCAAATAATCATATATCTCATCTGATGAAATCCTGACATCTTGCCCGATTAATATTTTAGTGGTTTTAAGAAGTTGAGGGAGGAAGTAGCCGATTTTATAAATATCTTCTTTGGTGAAGTCAATGCCATAAACACCTCTGATATCATAAGCCTTGAATGCATTCATTGTTTGATGTTTAACTTGTCAAGTGCTCGCTGGAACTTCCTGGCGTTTTTTTGATGTTGACGATTTGATTTAGCGAAGTTATGATATCCGGATAGATCATCTTTGGCACAAAAAAACATAAAGCCGGTATCCTCGAAATTCAAAACTGCATCAATGGAGGCTATCGACGGTATACATATGGGCCCGGGGGGAAGCCCGGCATTTTTATATGTGTTGTATGGCGAATCAATTTTTTTGTGTTCGTTAAGTACACGTTTGATATTAAAGTCTCCTAAAGCGTAAACAAGGGTTGGGTCGGCCTGGAGAAGCCATTTCCTATTTAAGCGGTTGATATAAACACTTGCAATTAATGGTTTTTCGTCATCTTTTATCGTCTCTTTTTCAACAATTGAAGCTAAAATGATAACATCTTCTTTTGTCAATCCTGTCAGGCCGAGTTTTTGCATTCTTTTGGTATTCCAAAAACGATTGTATTCTTCACCCATTCGTTCAACAAAGTCCCTGGCATCTGTATTCCAGTAGAACTCATAGGTATTTGGAATAAAAATCATGATTGAATTTTCCGGGGCCAGGCCGAACTGTTTTAAAAATGAAGGGTCTTCAACAGCCTGCATGATCGATGCCGAGTCGGCTTCTATTTGTGTGGCAACTTTTTGAGCCAGTTGATTTTTTGTTCGAATATTGTTAAAAACAACATTAACAGGGGTTTGCATTCCTGATCTAAGCAGATTAATTAGCTCGTTATTTCCAATTTCCTCTTTAACAATATATCTTCCCGGCTTAACGAGACCCGGATATTTTTTTTTCTTTGCTAACCATTCAAATGAATTTCTATTTATGATCAGTCCCTGTTCGTATAATATATCTTTAACATCATCAAAAGTAGCCCCTGTTGGAATATATATGGAGGTGGTTGTGTTTTCATGAATCCAGACATTTGTTTTCCAGAGAGCCCTGTATAAGAGATATGCGCTTATGCTGCCGGCAATAATTAATAAAATGATGATATTTCGAAAAATGCGAAGTATCTCAGATTTTTTCTTTTTAGGCGGCCGCCCATATTTGGTGTGATAGAATGCACTCATTTGTTGCTCGTTTTTTGTATTACAAATTACGCATTATGTGTTATTTTCTATTTATTAGTTGCAGTAAATATTCATCAACCCATCTGTTCTTTACTGATAACCACTCTTTTTTTAAGCCAACCTCCATAAAATTGAATTTTTTAAAAAGATGAAGGCTTTTATTATTCTCTGCATCAATGTTGCAGTACAGTTGATGTAGCTGCAGTGTGTTAAAAGCAAAATCAATCAATAATTCCATTGCTTCAGAGGCATAGCCCTTATTACTCATTTCTTCTCTAATTAATATGCCTACTCCGGCTCTCATATGTGTTGGCTCAAAGTCAAAAAGATCAATAGTGCCAATCGTTACAATTTTATTTTTTATATGAAGATCGATCATTAATCTCAGCTGCTTCGTTGAATAAATATCGAGCTGAGTATTCATAACATATTGCTCAATAGCAAACCTTGAAAATGGCGTAATGGTATTGCTTACCTGCCAGATGGAAGTGTCGTTTTCCCATTTGAACAGCAGCTCTGCATCTGCCGGTTCGGGTGCCCGTAAAGAAATATGTTTTCCAATCATCCCCAATTCATATCTAAAATAGTTAATCTGTTAATTGTCAATCAAAATTTCTCCTTTGTAAACAAAGGTAACTGGCCCTGTAAGCTTTATATCGCTGAAAGATAGGTTGGTACTACGTTTAAACTGAACCTTCAGGTCACCACCTCGTGTTCTGACAAGGTGTTGATTTATATTTTTTTCTCCCGATATTGAAGCTGCCAGGGCTGAGGCTATTATACCTGTTCCGCATGATAATGTTTCATTTTCTACTCCTCTTTCATAAGTGCGAACGAAAAGGTTGTTTTTTGATCGTTTTACGAAATTAACATTTGTGCCCTTTTCCTTAAACTCAGGACTGTATCTGATTTTACTTCCTTCGTTGTTAACATCTATTGATTCAATATTATCAACAAACCTGACATAGTGTGGCGATCCGGTATCTAACAGTATAAACCCCTGGTTGATATCAATGTTTGATACATCATTCATTTTTATCTCTATCAGGTATACATTTCCGTTTTCTTCCAACACCCTGGCTGTGTGTTCTCCATCATAGGCCATAAACCTGACCTGTTTGCCTGTTAATCCTAACGAATATGCAAAGGCTGTAATACAGCGGCCGCCGTTGCCACACATTGAACCCTCTTTACCATCAGCATTAAAATATGTCATCCTGAAATCAAACCCCTCTTTTTCTGATAGCAAAATAAGGCCATCGGCACCAATTCCAAATTTTCTATCACAAAGAAACCGGATTACTTTCTCATCTTTATTAAAGAAATCGGTTCGATTATCGATAATGACAAAATCATTACCGGTACCTTCATATTTTGAAAAAAATAATTTCATCCTTGTTCTGAGACTCCTATGACTTCAGTTGTGAAGTTACAAAAATAAGCATAATGTCACAATATCCCAACTAAGAGGTTTTGCCGTTATTATTCGTGCTATTTTGTCATGTTTATTGAATTAACAATTTTTTAACAGCAAATGAATAATTTAAGCGATCAATGAAGCGTTACATAAGGACGTAAGGAAAAATGAGATAAGATTCAGAAGGCGTACTTATTGAAGGTGTTTACCCTGATGGCATGAGGGCTTATTACTGAATTGGCTTTTAACTTCCTGTTTTATGCAATGGGACACCAAAGATATAAGCAAGACTTTTTGATTTCTTATTTGTTATTGGTTATTCCTGATTAATATTTCTAATTTATTATTTCTCATTAGGATTCCTGATTTATCATTTCGGATAAATCAATGACACTAGATAAAAACAAATTAGATTTTTTAACAAGGGTCACAAAATCTATTTTTTTGGATTAATCATAAATTGATGCGAATATGAAAAAACCAAAGAATTTTGATTTAGAGGATCGTCTTATTGATTTTTCAATCAGGGTTAGTGGCATTATTGGGAAATGTCGCATTGAATTATGGTGAAGCACAAGGAGCAGAATCGT
>JAUXII010000308.1 GCA_030621075.1 Lentimicrobiaceae bacterium | reverse complement strand
TGGCTACGATCCGACTTGGTAAAAAAATCATTGATATTGACACAACAGAAGAAACGCCGTTGGTTGCTCATTTTGAGAAAAAGCTGATAGATTTTGGGTTCGAAAGTCCGGGCCTCGTTTATGTGAACCAGGATTGGCAGCTTAATGTTAATGAAAACCACATCAAAAACATCAGGGTTTGGCTTGAGTTGATAGAATATCCCCATACGATACTTGAAAAGTTATTGGCTACATTAATCGTGTACCTGAAGCATGGTGGAATTTTTATCAGCGATACAGATCTCTTTCAGCGTGACATTACAAAAATCCTCAACAGCAATATTGCTCCCTATTTCAAACGTGTTAAGCAATTAACCAGGATTTTTCCGGTTTTTTTTAATGAAATCGGGGCTGAAGGCAATATCCGTAATTATACAACTGCCATCGATGAATTGTCGGGCAGGCAGGACCGGCTTGTTCACTTTCTTAGAAAACAGATCCATACCGAGAGTAACAACACTCTGATTGAGCTTACACGGAAAATATTTAATTTCTGGTACGACAGAAACCTTGACGCAATAAAACATTCCCTGCCACCTGATGTTTTTGAATCAATCGACCTGGTAAGTGAGTGGTATGAGCCTCTCCATAAAATGATTCACGATTTGTGCCGGCTGAATGGGACCTCCCATTTTGCCCTGCTGGATATGGACGAACAGAAATTCGACCTCCTGATTGATAACCTTCCGGATGAAAACACCAGGGATAAAGACCGGCTTAAATACATCAGAAAAATATATTTTCTTTTGAAAGAAAAATATTCATTCGATACGGTTGATATTATCTCCATACTGCATAAATATCCATTTCTTGATGTCAGAGAGGTTGGTGAATTTAGCGAAGCCCTTCATAGCAATAACTTTGAGAAGTCGTTGGAAATGATCTACCACTTTATGAAACTGCTGAAACAGATCATTTTTAATCCCGATCCAAGTGAAGGCTGGGAGAATATATATCATAAACGCCATATAGCTGTTGGTATTCCTTCAATGTATGGTGTTTATCGCGAAGATAAATTCGAAGCACTTGGCCTGACATTCAGGCTGGAAAAGATAGCTACACAACTAATGGAAAGAGTAGTGGATAGAATTAACCTCCAATACATTTCAGGCAAAACACTTAACAGAATTTTCAATATTCTGGAATATTTCAGGGAAGGGTTGGAAATAGATGGTATTTCCAACCAGGGATTTAATTCCAACCTCCAAATGTTGAAATACAGCCTGACCTCCCGAAGCTTCTCTTTAGATCAATACGTCAATATCTTCCAATTCATTGCTGAAGATACTAAAAGAACCATTAATAAATATTTTTTAAAATCATACGAAGAACCTCTTAAGGAGGTTATCCCAAAATTATTTAAGCCTGAACATGAGCATGATGATAAAAACATGTCTCAACTGATCAACAAAAAATCGGAGGAGTTTTACAGGGATATATTATCGTCAGCTTTCCTGATTCAACCGCTCGATAATCTTATCTCTCGCATTTTACATTCGTTGAGGAATATGGTTGACAACCTTCCGCCTGAATTGATCGATAGTGTGATGTTATATAACTCCGATCTGGTAATTTGTCCTCTTTATAAGGAAACCTTAACCATGGACAACCAGATTTTTCTTGGATCTAAGGGATATTACTTGAAAAAACTATTTCTGGCCGGATTCCCTGTTCCAGAAGGCTTTGTTCTTACAACTGAGGTTTTCAGGACCAGGACTGCTATCTCTAATCATGAAAGGATCAATGAAGAGATGGACAGGATGATTTCCTATCAGATTAAAGAATTGGAGAAGATATCCGGGAAAGAATACGGTAACCCAAAAAATCCATTATTGCTATCGGTCAGATCCGGGACAGCTATATCCATGCCCGGGGCAATGAATACTTTTCTGAATGTTGGGATGAACTTTGAACTGGTTGAAGAGCTGAGTAAAAAAGAAAACTTCGGTTGGACGGCATGGGATGCATTTCGACGATTGCTGCAGATCTGGGGAATGGCGAATGGAATTGAAAGAGATGTATTTGACCAGGTTATCCAGCAGCATAAAACAAAGTATCATATTGACCACAAAGCCAGCTTTGAGCCTGTCCATATGAAGCAGATTGCTTTGGCATATAAAAAGGTACTTGATAAAAACAATGTCTATTTCGAACAAGACCTGTTCAAGCAACTCAAGTCAGCAATTAATTACGTATTCGATTCCTGGTCTTCGCATAGAGCCATGGTATACCGGAATCACCTTCAAATTGCTGATGAGTGGGGAACCGCAGTAGTTATCCAGCGAATGATCCTTGGTAATTTACATAAAAACTCAGGCGCTGGCGTCATCTTTACACAAAATCCCAACGACCGTAAGCCTGGTGTTAATCTCTTCGGCGACTTCACTTTTTGTAGTCAGGGTGAAGATATTGTTAGTGGCCTGGTTCATACCCTGCCTGTTGCTGAAAAACA
>JAUXII010000001.1 GCA_030621075.1 Lentimicrobiaceae bacterium | reverse complement strand
GGCGATAATAAGCGTTCTGCCATCCAGTTGACCTGCCAGCATAGCTGAGATGTAAGTTTTCCCCAGTCCCACAACGTCGGAGATAAAAACCCCGCCATATTCCAAAAGTATCTTTTTGGCGTTTAAGACTGCCTGCTCCTGATATTCAAGTTTTCTAAAGTCCTGCGGCAGATATTTAATGAATACCTCATCTGTCTGGCTGAGTTCATCCTGGAAATATTCGTAGAGAAACTTCAGGTAAAGCTGATAAGGCGTAATATTCTGAGTCAACCATGTCTTGCCCTGAATGGTCTGAACATATTTTTCGCTGACATCTACAGCGTTACACCACAATTCTTCAAATTTGCTTTTCGCAAAATCATAGTCACTTCTATTTTTCAGTTCCACGTTAAATTCAAGATTGTCGACCAGTCCGGCTTGCGTGAAATTACTCGAACCCGTGATAACGCGGCCGGTATCCCTGTCGCCTTCCTTAAATGTCATAACATAGAGTTTGGCGTGGATATTCTGTGACGGATAAGCCTTGATCTCCAGCTTGCCGCTTCTAATCCATTCAATAAATTTACGTACGCCATCTTCAACATTTCTATTATCCTCAGAATCCGCCATTTCTTTTTCAACAAGATTTTCAATTTCCTGCTTGGTTTCGGAGTGGGAAAAATCGATTGCTTGCTGCGAGGGTTTATTGGCTTTTTCAAGTAATTCGAAAGTTTGCCGGCTTGTGCTGATACCAATCAGAATTCTAATTTTTTCTGTGCTTTCCAGAGATGGGTAGATGGCGTGAAACCCACTTGAGTAGAAGTATCCTACAAGACAATCAAAAAATGACGTATCTTT
Source organism: Lentimicrobiaceae bacterium (assembly GCA_030621075.1). Next base: position 24,653 of record JAUXII010000001.1, on the reverse strand, counting down.
AATAAGAACTTCAAATCTTTCTTTAAGATTCTGGTTTTCTTCGTTGGTAATAAATGACAGGTCAGTGTTCATAAATATCTTCCTACAATGGGCATGCGTCTGCCCATTCCAAAAGCTTTAGTTGATACTCTCAACACAGGAGACATTTGATATCGTTTATGCTCATTTGTGTTAACCAGTTTAAGAATTTTTGATACTATCTCTTTAGAATATCCCTGGTCAATAAGTTCACCTGGCCCTTTTCTTAACTCAATGTACTGATACAAAATCTGATCCAGGATTTCATAATCAGGAAGCGAATCGGAATCCTTTTGCCCCGGCCTGAGCTCAGCAGAAGGAGGTTTACTAATGGTGTTTTCAGGAATAATTGGCTGCGATCGATTAATAAATTCTGCCAGGTCAAAAACCTCAGTTTTATACACATCCCCTAACACAGATAAGCCTCCGCACATATCACCATACAACGTTCCATATCCCACAGCCGCCTCGCTTTTGTTTGATGTATTTAGCAGGATATAACCAAACTTATTCGAAAAGCTCATCAAAATAACTGCCCTGATCCTTGCTTGCAAATTCTCTTCGGTAATATCGGCCGGTAAGCCATCAAACCATTGAGACATTGTTTCTTCAAAGCTCTTGAATGCTTTTTCGATATAAATAATATCATAAGGAACATTCAGGTTTTCAGCCAGGGCAACAGCGTCATTGATCGAATGCTCAGATGAATATCGTGATGGGAGAAGCACAGCCTTAACATTTTCATTACCAAGTGCCCTGGCAGCCAGAGCAAGTGTTACGGCTGAGTCAATACCACCTGACAAGCCTAAGATGGCTTTTGAAAAACCTAACTTCTGAAAATAATTCCTGATCCCCATAACCAGTGCATCATGGATAAGTGATATCTTTGATTCAGGCTTTTGTTTCTCTGGTTTAACATCACTATAAAACAAAGATACCTGGTTACTCCCCTCCTTGAGCTCATAAACCCTGAAATCTTCCTCAAAGTAATTAAATTCATCAAAAATTTCGCCATCCCTATTGATAACCATTGAGCCCCCGTCAAAAAGAAGTTCTGTTTGAGCTCCAACATGATTCACATAAAAAAGAGGCAAATTGTACCTCAATGCATTTCTAACAAGCACCTCTCGTCTGCTCGAAGCTTGCCTGTAATGGAAAGGCGAAGCTGCAATATTAATCATCAAATCCGGACCTTGTTTTGCAAGAACATCCATTGGGGAAATCATATAGAGCCGCTCATCTCCAATATCCCAAATGTCTTCACAAATTGTCAGGGCTATCTTACAACCCATGTAATTTAATATTTTGACATTCCTAAACGCCTCAAAATAACGGTATTCATCAAAAATATCATACGTAGGAAGTAATGATTTGTGTGTAATATCTTGAATATCCCCATCATAAAGGAAATATGCGGAATTATACAAAGATTTCCCTTTGGCTGAAGGATTAATGGAGGGAGACCCAACAATGGCAGCAATTCCATGGCAGGATTGAGCAATTTCTTTAATAGCCTGGTAACACTTCTGAATAAAATCGTCAAACTCAAGAAAATCCCGCGGTGGATACCCCGAAACTGCCATCTCCGCAAAAACTATTAAATCAACACCCTTTTGCTTTGCTTTTTGAATGGCATTTTTAATTTTTAACACATTGGAATCAAAATGACCAATATGATAATTTATTTGAGATAGAGCAATCTTCACGGGTAAATGGCTAATTTCTATATTAAAAGTGGATTAAAAAATAATTCCTACAGAAAACTCAAAATAATGTAACTGGGCTTTTTCTTTAAGCGATGGGGCAAGCGTGTTATACCCATTTAAAACATTTGTAAAAGCATTGTTGTAATTAACAACAAAAACAATAGAAGTAGATTCATCAACATAATATTCCATGCCCATACCAAAAATCATTGAAGCTTTGAAAAGATTAATCTCATCAGTTATTGTATGCTCCGTTTCATCAGTTCTGATTGTTTCTCCATTGGTATCCGTGTACTCAAACTGATCTTTGGCTTTTGCCCCTATCCGAATAGCCGATCCTAATCCAAGATTTCCAAAAAATGCATATGAACCAAATTTATTGGTTCTCATTTTTAAGGTAACAGGGATCTGAAAATACTTCAGATTATACTCCCGGTAAAGTGTGCCTTCAATATCGAGCTGATTATCAACATATGGATAACTAAGTTCTCCGCCATTAAAGATCACATCAAAACCAGTAGAAATAAAATAATTATCTGCTACGCTAAAATCGCTGATAAATCCCCACCCAAAACCAAAATTGGTACCATCATGCTCATATCCTTCAGTAGAGGCCTGCAACCAACTTATATTAGGCGACACCTTAATCCCAAACCGAAAAGGCTTTGCCTGGCCAAAAACAACTGCCGAAGAGACTAAAAACAATAGAATTAAAACGACTTTTTTGTTCATACTCTTACGCTATTTATTTAATGCAAAAATAAAAAAAAATTAGTTATGAATAAGTATCTGGAAAAATGATCGTTATATTATTGTTTTTGTATCAGATAATCAATTATTTTTGTTTTTAATTATAAAGTCTATCATTATGAAAAAAATCAGTTTCTTACTTGTGGCCATCCTTATTACCCAGATTTGTTTTGCACAACTCAACATCGGCATTAAAGGTGGAATAACAACATCCAGGCTTTATACATCGCTGAGTGATTATAACGAACAATCTATTATGGGCTATTATGGTGGCGCATTTCTTCGCATAAAAATGAATAAGATGTTTTTGGAGCCCGAAATATATTATATACACAAGGGTGGCGACCTCTTCTCGTCAACTGAAAACAAAGATTATGAGATACGTTTAAACTCCCTTGACATTCCTCTTTTACTTGGCTTGAAACTAATCGACCTGAAGGTAATTAAGCTTTCAGCGTTAGCAGGGCCGGTAGCTTCATTCGTTACCAACAATTCGGTAACATACACCCAAGGAGGCATTCATTATGAAGATCCCGATATTTCAAATAATTTAAAAAATACCAACTGGGGGTTGCAGGTTGGAGCTATGATGGATATATTGATGTTTACAATCGATGTAAGGTATGAGGTTGGATTGAATGAAATTCTTAATTACAACAACAACCATTTAACTAATAATGTATTCCTTATTGGCGTAGGTTTGAAATTATTATAATCATCCAACAAACAGCCATCATCCATAATGAACATTCCAAAAAAAACCATAGTCGTTTTTTTACTACTATTAAATATTCTGATCATAAGTTCTTGTACACGATCCTATCCAAGATGGCAACAGGTTTCCACTGAGCATATTTCTATCCCTGATATCACCATAAACAGATACGAACAGGCACTTTTCGGACTCGATGAAAATAATCTTCAAAACGAATTATTGAGCCTTCAAAACAGGTTTCCTTTTTTCCTTGATGCTAACCTAAGAGATTCAACAAATATTAACCAGATCTATGATTATTTGACTGACCCGTTTATAAAAGATTTATTTATTGAGTCAATGCAGGTTTTTCAAGATCTTACACTAATTGAAGATCAAATCAACCTGGCACTGAAATATTATAGCTTTTACTTACCTGACGAACCGCTTCCATCCGTATACACTTATATCTCAAGCCTCGACTTTCAACATCAAATCATAGCAACCGACAGCATCTTAATCATTGCAATTGACACCTATTTGGGGCCTGATTTTAAACCATACCTGGAGCTTGGGGTTCCAATGTATATGATCAAAGGATTCGATGAAAAATATATTGTCAGGGATTGCTTCTTTGCATTAGGAGAAAGATACTTAAAAAAGAATGAACCCGGATATGTTCTCCTCGATTTGATGATCTACCAAGGGAAACAATTATACTTTCTTGATGCTATGCTCCCTGGGTTAGCTGACAATATTAAAATTCAATACACGGAAGAACAGCTTCTGTGGTGTCAACAAAACGAAGAAAACCTTTGGAAATTTATTATAGAGAATGGCCTGTTATACTCAACAGACATTCAAATTATAAACAAGTTTTTAAATGAAGGCCCTTTTACAAGGGGTTTTCCCGGATCACCGGCAAGGTTGGGTCATTGGCTAGGCTGGGAAATCGTCAGGGCATATATGAATAATAACCAGGATATTGAATTTAAAGAGATGCTCTTAAATAACAATGCACAGGAAATATTGTCCCATTCGAAATACAAACCGGGGCGGTAAAAAAGATTGCAGCCATTAAATTCTTAATTTTCTTTCCATTTCAGGGTCACAAAATCTCACTTTTCTGATTAAGGGTATGAATATGAGATAAAGCCCATCTCTGAAAACGCATCAATCAACAACTTATGTTAGTAAAAGCATTCGGGAGTGCTCTAAACGGGATAAACGCAATTCCAATAACCATTGAAGTAAATATTGACCGGGGAATTAATTTCTTTATGGTTGGACTACCCGATAGCGCCGTAAAAGAAAGCCATCAACGTATTGAAGCAGCGTTAAAAAATATTGGATATTCCATTCCGGGAAAAAAAATTGTAATCAACCTGGCCCCCGCGGATATTCGTAAAGAAGGATCCTCGTATGATCTTCCTATTGCCATTGGCATTCTGGCAGCATCCGAACAAATTAACTCAGAAAAAGTCAAAAATTATATCATTATGGGAGAGGTTTCTCTTGATGGAAGTCTTCATCCGGTTAAAGGTGCTTTGCCTATTGCTATTGAGGCAAAAAAACATGGGTTCAAAGGGCTGATCATTCCATTTCAAAATGCCAGGGAGGCAGCAATTGTTAGTGGCCTCCAGGTTTTTGGTGTAAAGAATATATTGGAAGTGATACACTTCTTTAATGGAGAATCCACCCCCGAGCAGGTGATTGTAAATACCCGGGAAGAATTTTATCGTAAACTAAACAATTATGAGTTTGATTTTTCTGATGTAAAAGGCCAGGAAAACATAAAAAGAGCGATGGAAATTGCAGCTGCCGGCGGCCACAACATCATACTGATCGGCCCTCCGGGTTCAGGTAAAACAATGATTGCCAAAAGGCTGCCATCTATTTTACCCCCTCTAAATATCCAGGAAGCACTCGAGACAACCAAAATCCATTCAGTAGTAGGGAAAATGGCTAAAGGATCGGCTTTGATCACATCCCGGCCATTTAGGTCACCTCATCATACGATAAGCGATGCAGGATTGGTGGGAGGAGGATCATACCCTCAACCCGGTGAAATATCCCTGGCTCATAATGGCGTCTTGTTTCTTGATGAGCTACCCGAATTTAAAAGATCTGTGCTCGAAGTGATGCGTCAACCTATTGAAGACCGGGTTGTTACAATCGCAAGAGCTAAGCTTACGGTTGAATATCCGGCGAGTTTTATGCTGGTAGCAGCCATGAATCCTTGCCCTTGTGGATATTACAACCACCCGGATAAAGAGTGTGTATGCCAACCTGGAATAGTGCAGAAGTACCTGAATAAAATCTCCGGGCCATTACTTGATAGAATTGATATTCATATCGAGGTTATTCCGGTCCCTTTTAAAGAATTAAATAAAAAAAGAAGTGGCGAAAAAAGTAATGATATCCGAAAACGTGTTGAAAAAGCCAGAAAAATTCAGGAAGAGAGATATAAAGACGACAAAGGGACTTATTGTAATGCCCAAATTCCCTCAAAAACCCTGCAAGTAACTTGTAAAGTAGATGAAGCCGGGGAATTGATATTAAGAAATGCTATGGAAAAACTTAACCTTTCTGCACGCGCGTACAACCGAATTTTGAAGGTAGCCAGGACAATAGCCGACCTTGACCAAAGTAAGAACATACTTGTCGAACATCTCGCTGAGGCTATTCAATACCGAAGCTTAGACAGAGAAACGTGGGGCACATAATATGTATATCTCAAAAAATTATTATCTTAGCTCTATTAATGATATGATTCCTGTTACTTCATATATTAAGTACTTTCTATCCTCCCAAACAAGGTATGAAATCCATTCTCCTTTTTTGTACAATCTTGTAACCGGGCCTATTAATGATAAGACTGATTATCCAGCGTATCGTCTGATGAAGTCGATAAATAAAGATGTTTATGAAGACCTGTTCAGGTCGACTGATGCAAAAACGAAAAAATTGCTTGAACTTCCGTCCATTGGCCTGAAAAAGCAAAGGAAAAACATTGGTAAAAATAATAAATACCATCGATTGGTATTCAGGCTTATCAGGTATTTCAATCCGAAAACTATAATCGATCTCGGAAGCGTTACCGGGCTTTCAGCCATTCATATGTCTATCGCATCTCCTGAAAGCCAACTACTTACTTTTCCATGTAATCAATTAGCATACAACCTGTTGTATGACAATATTTCAAGAATCGATTTTAATAATATCATTCCATCTGAAATATTTTCGGCCTCTCTCTTATCGCAGTTTGAAAATAAAAATCGAAAAATTGATCTTATTTGCATCAATCGTTTTTGCGAACCAGGTGAAATACTAAAAATAATAGAAGATTCAATACCATTTCTATCCAACGAATCGTTTATGATAATCAGGAACTTAAATAATAATGATAAAAACCGCTCTTTATGGAACCACATGAAAGCCCATCAAAAGACAACCGTTACCGTTGATCTTTTCAATTTGGGAATAATTTTTTTCAACAAAGAGCTTAGTAAAGAAAATTTTATCATACGATTTTAAGGAATGTTGTTAATTTTGCTTCAATAAAAAAGCACAGGATATGAAAGAAGAAATTATTCGTCTGGAAAATATTTCACGCCATTTCAAAGTAGGTTCAGAAATAGTCAGGGCCCTACGATCAATTTCCTTAAGCATTAATCGGAACGAATTTGTTGCTTTAATGGGGCCGTCCGGGTCAGGAAAATCAACATTAATGAATCTGCTAGGCTGCCTCGATACACCGACTGATGGGAAATATTTTCTAAATGGCAACGATGTGAGTAAATTTAATGATAACCACCTTGCTGAGATCAGAAACAAAGAGATCGGTTTTATTTTTCAAACCTTTAATCTTTTACCCCGCTCCACTGCTCTTGAAAATGTTATGATTCCTCAAATTTATGCCGGTGTAAACAAGATAAACCGTAGCGCAAGGGCAAAAGAAGTATTAGAGGATGTTAAATTAAGTGACCGGATATTGCATAAGCCAAATGAACTTTCAGGGGGCCAACGTCAACGAGTTGCAATTGCCAGGGCCCTGGTCAATCATCCATCTATTATTCTTGCTGATGAACCTACGGGTAATCTCGATTCAAAAACTTCATTAGAAATACTCGGTTTGCTTGAGGATATTCATAAAGCTGGCAATACTATTATTGTTGTTACCCATGAAGAAGATATTGCCCAACGGGCTCATCGAATTATCAGATTAATTGATGGAATGGTGGAATCAGATGAAATTAACAAAGATATTGCCAGCATGCCGGAATATAGTCAGAAAAACGAATAGAGAAAAGCGAATTACAAACAATGGCTTCTCAGTGGAAAATATATACCAGAAAGGGCGATAAAGGTGAAACCTCCTTAATTGGAGGCACAAGAGTACTTAAAAATCATATACGAATAGTAGCTTATGGCACCGTAGATGAATTAAATTCATATATCGGCCTTATCCGCGATTTGGAAATCAGTCATCAATACAAAAAGGTATTACTTGAGATTCAGTACCGTTTGTTTACTGCGGAATCCCTGCTTGCTTCTGATAAAAACTATAAAACCAACACCTTGCCTATCATCGAAGATAAAGATATTCTGTTTCTGGAAAATGAAATAGACCAAATGAACGAAGAACTCCCTACGCTGAATTCATTTATTTTACCGGGCGGCCATCCTGTCGTTTCACATTGCCATGTTGCCAGATGTATATGCAGGAGGGCTGAACGAGTTACCATCGAATTATCTGACAATCACTATGTTGACACGTTGGTGGTGAAATATCTGAATCGCCTGTCCGATTATTTGTTTGTGCTGGCCAGAAAATTAGCCTATGATCTAAATGCACCCGAAACTATCTGGAAAGCAAGAACTTAGAAAGTAAAGTATTTATTTTTTTTATTAAAAAAGAAATTTTTCTTGTAGGTGTTTCAAAAAAAATTATTTTTGCAAAAAATTTAACCCACTAAAATCTTCGTGTTATGTATTGGACTTTAGAGCTAGCTTCTAAACTCGAAGATGCACCTTGGCCTGCAACTCGAGAAGAATTAGTAGATTTTTGTATACGATCAGGAGCCCCTACGGAAATAATAGAAAACCTGAAAGAAATTGAAGATGAAGGAGAAATCTATGAGCGAATAGAAGACCTATGGCCTGATTATCCCACGAAAGAAGATTTTTTCTTTCATGAAGATGAATACTAATTGACAGCAACACATGGCTAAATTCCTTAGTAATCTTCTTGGCAATAAATCTGATAAAGATATTAAAACGATAACTCCTATCCTAAACAAGATCAAGGAAGTCTATCCCTCAATATCCCAACTCAGTAATGACGATTTAAGAGCTAAAACTATTGAGTTTAAGAAAATAATTGCTGACAGCATCAGGGATGAAGAAAACCAAATAATTGAGTTTAAGAAGCAAATCGATCAAAATCCTGACCTGGATATTGATGAAAAAGAAAAAATATATCATAGTATTGATCAATTAGAAAAGGATAGCTACACTAAAACCCAGACTATTCTTGATGAAATCCTCCCGGAAGCTTTTGCTGTAATGAAAGAAACAGCACTTCGATTCAAAGAAAATGAGGTTGTTGAAGTTACTGCGACAGAACGAGATAAAGATCTTGCTGCTACCAGAGAAAATGTTAAAATAGTTGGCAACAAGGCATATTACGCAAACCAATGGGCAGCTGGCGGAAACATAACCCATTGGAATATGGTTCATTATGATGTTCAGCTCATTGGTGGCATTGTACTTCATGAGGGAAAAATTACTGAGATGGGAACCGGTGAAGGTAAAACGTTAGTTGCCACATTACCGGTTTACCTGAACGCGCTTCCTGGAAAAGGCGTACATATAGTTACGGTTAACGACTATCTTGCTAAAAGAGACGCTGAGTGGATGGGAGTCTTGTATGAATTCCATGGCTTGAAGGTGGATTGTATCGATAATCATGATCCTAATTCAACAGAACGCCGGAATGCTTACCTTGCTGATATTACTTTTGGAACAAATAATGAATTTGGATTTGACTATCTCCGCGACAATATGACCAGTAATCCCGAGGAACTGGTACAGAGAAAACATAATTTTGTTATTGTCGATGAGGTTGATTCCGTATTAATTGACGATGCCCGGACACCATTGATTATTTCCGGGCCAACACCTGCCGGAGACAAGCAGGAGTTTGATACTCTTAAACCACATGTTCTAAAACTTTACAGCCTGCAAAGAAGCCTGGTTACCAAAGTTCTGGCTGAAGCTAAACAATTATTAGCCGATTCGTCAAACCCCGATAATATTAAGAAAGGCAGCGACCAACTTTTCAGGGCATACAGAGGATTGCCAAAAAACAAAGCCCTGATAAAATTCCTTAGTGAAGAAGGAAGAAAAACCCTCATGCAAAAAACAGAAAATTTTTACATGCAGGAACAAAACAAACATATGCACATCATCGATGATGAGCTTTATTTTGTTATTGATGAAAAACAAAACTCCATCGACCTTACCGAAAAAGGAATTGACATACTAACAGCTTATTATGACGACCCCAGCTTCTTTATAATGCCTGATATTGGCGCTGAAATTGCAACGCTTGACAAATCGGGCCTGAGTGAAACAAAACAACTCGAAAAGAAAAATGAGTTAATCGTTGATTATTCCATAAAATCAGACAGAATCCACACCGTTAATCAACTCTTAAGGGCTTACGCCCTCTTTGAAATTGACGTGGAATATGTGATCATTGATAATAAAATCAAAATCGTTGATGAGCAATCAGGCCGGATAATGGAGGGCAGAAGATACTCAGATGGGCTTCACCAGGCAATTGAGGCGAAAGAAAATGTGAAAGTTGAAGCAGCAACCCAAACATACGCCACAATCACCTTGCAGAACTACTTTAGAATGTACAAGAAGCTCTCAGGGATGACCGGAACAGCTGAGACAGAAGCCGGCGAACTTTGGGATATCTATAAACTTGATGTCGTTGTTATTCCTACTAACAAACCCATAATCCGCGATGACAGAGAAGACCTGGTTTACAAAACAAAAAGAGAAAAATTCAATGCAGTTATCAACGAAATAGCCGATCTGGTAAATGCCGGCAGGCCTGTACTTGTAGGTACAACATCGGTAGAAACATCTGAATTGCTCAGCAGAATGTTAAAAATAAAACGAATCAGGCACAATGTATTAAATGCTAAATTACACCAGAAAGAAGCACAGGTTATTTTAGAGGCTGGCCAGCCAGGAACGGTGACCATTGCAACAAATATGGCCGGTAGAGGAACTGACATCAAACTGGGGGAAGGAGTGATAGACGCTGGCGGCCTGGCTATCATAGGTACGGAAAGGCATGAATCACGACGCGTTGACCGACAGTTACGAGGCAGGTCAGGAAGGCAGGGTGACCCCGGAAGCTCGCAATTTTTTGTATGCCTGGAAGATGACTTAATGCGAATGTTTGGGTCAGGAAGAATTGCCAAGGTAATGGATCGACTCGGTGTAGGTGAAGGTGAAGTTATTCAGCACTCCATGATCACAAAATCGATCGAAAGAGCCCAGAAAAAAGTTGAAGAAAACAACTTTGGCATAAGAAAAAGATTACTTGAGTATGATGATGTCATGAACACACAAAGAGAGGTGATCTATAGCAAAAGACATCATGCGCTTTTTGGTGATCGCCTGGCTCTCGACATCTCTAATATGTTGTATGATCTCATAGAAAAAACAGTTCGTGATTATCAGGAAGTACGTGATTATGCGGAATTTAAATTTGAATCATTAAAATGTTTCTCATACGACCCTAAAATTAATGAATCTGATTTTCTGGCAAAAAATATATTTCAGATATCAGATCAACTATACGACGATATTTACAAAGCTTACCAGGCCAAAAGGAAACGCATTGCTCAGCAAGCATTCCCGGTAATAAAAGAAGTGTTTGAAAATAATTCTCAATATGAAAACATTGCCATCCCTTTAACTGATGGTAAAAAAACTTTGCAAATAATCGCCAACCTGAAAAAATCGTATGAGAGTGAAGGCGAAGAAGTATCTCTGGCTATTGAAAAAGGACTTACACTTGCAACCATTGATAGTGCATGGAAAGAACACCTTCGGGAAATGGATGATCTGAAGCAGTCAGTGCAGTCTGCTACTTATGAACAAAAAGATCCGTTATTGATCTATAAATTCGAGTCGTTTGGATTATTCAAAATAATGATCGAAAAAATCAATAAAGATGACATCTCTTTTATTATTAAGGCACATATTCCTATTCAAGATCCAAAAAATATAAGGGAAGGCCGATACAAAGGAAGAGGAGACCTCCGCAACCTTAAAGAAGAAAAATCAGACCTGTTAAGTCAGGCACACAGCAACACCCAACAAAAACAAATTACCCAGCCGAGAAAAGTCGAAAAAAAAGTAGGCAGAAACGATCCTTGCCCTTGTGGAAGTGGAAAAAAATTCAAACATTGCCACGGGAAAGGAAAATAATTCAGGGTTAATTAAAATTTTATCCGGGGAAAATAATTTTATTACTTTTAAGGCGACAAATACAAGTAAATTGAGATTTATTTGTATTTGATGCCTTTGGTTTGGAATAAAATAAATGGAATTAAACCTCAGATTAACTATACAGGATGAAATATAAACGAATATTACTAAAACTTAGCGGTCAGGCCCTGATGGGAGACGATAATCAAAGTCTTAACCCTGAACAAATTAATCAATATGCCAATGAAATTCGTGATGTAATAAACCAGGGTGTTGAAGTAGCTGTTGTTATTGGTGGTGGAAATATTTTCAGGGGGCTACAAGGCAAAGACGAAGGTATTGACCGGGTGCAAGGCGATTATATGGGTATGCTGGCAACCATCATTAATAGTTTGGCCTTGCAAAATGCCCTCGACAACCAAAACATTAAATCTTGCATACTTTCAGGAATAGCCATTGACCCTATTGCTGAAAAAATTAGCAGACGAAGAGCCATTACTTGCCTTGAAAAAGGATTTGTTGTTTTCTTAAGTGGAGGCACTGGAAATCCTTATTTCACCACCGATTCTGCCGCTGCCTTACGCGCACTTGAAATAAAAGCTGATGTTATCCTGAAAGGTACAAGGGTAGACGGTGTTTATTCTTCTGATCCGGAAAAAAACCCACTAGCTACTAAATACAGCAACCTTACTTTTATTGAAGCATATGAAAAAAAATTAAAGATAATGGATATGACTGCATTTACACTTTGCAGGGATAACAATTTGCCTATCATCGTTTTTAATATAAATAACAGAGGAAATTTAAAAAAGGTTGTAGCTGGCGAAAATATTGGAACGCTTGTTTCGAATTAGTCATATTTTACATTAATGTACTATATTTGCCATATATCATTACAAAAACTCCAATTATGACCGATGATTGCCTTTCATGCCTTGAAGAAGCCAGGGAAGAGATGCAAAATGCCCTCTCCCACCTTGAGCGCGAATTCCACAAAATCCGGGCAGGTAAAGCCAGTCCGGATATGCTCGATTCTATAAAAATAGATTATTACGGAGTAATAACACCCTTAAATCAGGCTGCTAATATCAGCACTCCTGATCCACGCCAAATTATTGTTCAACCCTGGGATAAAGGCCTGCTCGATACTATTGACAAGGCTATCCAGGCTGCTAACCTGGGGTTTAACCCGGTGAACAATGGAGAAGTGCTGCGAATAGGTGTGCCGGCTCTAACCGAAGAGAGACGTAAGGATTTGGTGAAACAGACAAAAAATGAAGCTGAAAATTCAAAAATAAGTATCAGGAATATCAGGAGAACAGCAAACGATCAGGCAAAAAAATTAAAAAACGAAGGCACACCGGAAGATGATGTAAAAAAACTGGAAGATGAAATCCAGGAGCTAACCAATGACCATGTAAAAAAAATAGATAATTTGTTGGACGCCAAAGAAAAAGACATTATGACGGTGTAATACCACTACCAGAATACTCATGCGGGAAAACTACTCCTTTACTTCAAACTTAAAACCCGCTCCATGAACATTAAGTATGGCAATATTTTCATCCTCTTTGAGGTATTTTCTAAGCTTGGTGATAAAAACATCCATGCTTCGCCCGATAAAATAATCATCATCTCCCCAAACGTCAAGTAATGCATCTTCCCTGGTAAGTAATTTGTTTTTATTGAGACATAAAAGCCGCAACAATGCTGCTTCTTTTCTAGTGAGGGTACGGGCTCCTGCACTCGATTTTAATATCATATTGGCCGTGTCAAACGTATACTTTCCAATTTCAAATATTTCATCTTTTGTTACAAATGATCTATTCTCATTTATCATGCAACGACGAAGTATGGCTTCAATACGCAAACTTAGCTCTTCGCTGCTGAAAGGTTTAGTAATGTAGTCATCACATCCGGCCATAAAACCGGCAATACGGTCCTCTTTCAATCCTTTAGCTGTTAAAAAAATAATGGGTACTTTACTATTTATCTCTCTTATTTCATTTGCCAGGGTGAAGCCATCTTTTTTGGGCATCATTATATCCAGGATACATAAATCAAAAATATGCTGGCTAAAAATTTTGAGCCCTTCCTCTCCATCTTGGGCGTGGACAGCTTCATACCCTAACATCTCAAGGTAATCTACTAAAACAGCACTCAAATTGGGATCATCCTCAACCAGCAGAATGCGGGCCTTCACCTTACTCTTTTTCATTTTTGAGGGTTTTATTGTCTTTCAAATTTAGCGGAAAATATATTTCAAATTGACTGCCTCTATTTAATTCACTTTTTAGATTAATTGTTCCACCATGGGCTTCAACAACTGTTTTAACATAATACAACCCAAGCCCAAATCCTTTTACATTGTGAATATTACCAGTAGGCACTCGAAAAAGTTTTTTAAAGATATGTTTCTGATTGTCAACACTTATCCCCATACCTTCATCCTTAATGGAGATTAATAATCCTCCATTAACATTCTTCGTAGAAACCGTTATCTCAGGAGATCCAGGTGAGTATCTATTGGCATTATCGATTAAATTATTGAAACTATTTGTCAAATGTAACTTATCAGCAAAAAACAGATGTTCGGAAGCATCAAAATGCCTGTTAATCATACCATCACGTTCTTTTATGATCAGCTGGAAGCCTTTAAGAACCTCATTAAGGACTCGGTGTACATCCAGTTCCTTTCTCCTAAATTTAAAATCTCCTTTATCTAAAACAGCAATATTCAAAACTTGTTCAACCTGATTCTTCAATCTAATGTTCTCATCGAAAATAATATGAGCATAACGTATAGTCTTTTCTGACGATTCGTTAACAGCGGGCCGGAGTAACATTTCACTTGCAAGAGAGATAGTTGAAATAGGAGTTTTAAATTCGTGGGTCATGTTATTAACAAAATCCGACTTCATCTGTGATAGTTTTTTCTGCCGGAACAATGACCAGATAGAAAATGAAAAGGCTGAAATTAAAAAAAGAATAAAAAGGATTGATAAGATCAGCCAGATGATAATCTTATTTATTATCATACTTCTCTGAAATGGGAAATAGACACCTAAAAGGTAGGGATCTGACTTGCATAAACAGGAAAGCGAAACAACAAAGGGTGTGTCCAGCAGTTCAGCCTCATACCCTTTAAAAGGGCCCATTACAAATTTATTATGCTCGCTATGAAAAACACCATAGACATAATCCTTATTGATCTTTAAACAACTAAATTCTTTTTGTATCAGGGAGTCGAGAACAGAGCTGTCAACAATATCAAACATAGTCAGGGGCTCATGAAAGCAAATGACCCTATCGTCATTAATATAAGGAAAAGATGAAACATTCTTACTATCCATCAGCTGATTAACTACACTTTTAAGAGCTATTCTTGTGCTGCTGCTAAATTGTTCTTCTTTTAATTTGAATGCATTGTCAACCCAGAAAAGCTGAGTAATAATAACTCCTACTAAAGAAATTACTACAACGATGATAATACCTATGATAGTTCTCCTCTTCATGATACAAAAGTAGATGTATTCGGGTTGGGTAATAGATTATTTAACAATTCATTAACAGTTTTTAAGGATTAATTAACAGCATCCAAAAGAAACAAGCAGTATTTTTGCTCACATAAAACGAAATTCAATCTTTTAATTTATCTATAAAATATAAAATTATGAAAAAATTATTTGTTAGCCTTTTTTTAGCGGCCTTTATTTTTGCGGGAATATCATCAATTAATACTGTTCAAGCACAGACATCTTCATCAGATCTGAAAATTGAAAAAACACAAAATGATAAAGATCCCGTAAAAGATGGCGATAAGAAAGTCAAAAAAGAGACAAAAAAATCACAATCAACAACTAAAACCGGCAATTGCAATCACAAAATAAAAGCTGATTGTTCACCAAAAGCTGATTGTTCAGGTAAAACGCATAATAAAAGTGCCAAAGCAGCATGTGGCACACCAACAAAACATTCTTGTTGCTCGAAATCGAGTCCAAATAAGAAGTAGTTTTCCTTTTTTTTATTTAGCTTTTTTAACCCCGGCATTTATGTCGGGGTTTTTTTATTTCCTACCTTTGTGTAATAAATCAACCCGATGTTAGTTGAAGATAATTTTGAGATGATCGCAAAAACATTTGCCGGCCTGGAAAATGTACTGGCGGACGAACTAATAGGATTAGGTGCAGATAAAGTTGAGACACTGAAAAGAGGTGTTCGTTTTTATGGCGATAAAAAACTTATGTACCTCGCTAACCTTTCGTGCAGGACAGCCTTATATGTTTTGAAGCCAATTTCCCAGTTCAAGGTACATGATGAAAATGATCTTTATAAAAAAATTAGCGAAATCCCATGGTGGAAATTCATGGATGTAAATCAGAAACTAGCTGTGGACGCCGTTGTTTATCATTCCAAATTAACACATTCAAAATACATTGCCCTTAAAACAAAAGATGCAATTGCAGATCAGTTTAGAAAAAGAGAAAATATCAGACCATCCGTTGATATCAAATTCCCTGATATTAGAATTCATGTCCATATAAGTAATAATAACTGTACCGTATCATTAAACAGTTCAGGAGACCCACTTTATAAAAGAGGATATCGCGTATCAGGGGGTGAAGCCCCTTTAAATGAAGTATTGGCTGCCGGACTTCTGCATCTGAGTGGATGGGATAAAAAAACACCGTTGATCGATCCGATGTGCGGATCAGGCACTATCATTATTGAAGCTGCCATGATAGCAAATCATATTCCTCCCGGTATTTTAAGAGAGAGCTTTGGCTTTCATAAATGGAAGGATTTCTCACCCAAACTTTGGGATCAGGTAATGAAAGAAACAAAAAAAGATGAGCAGCACTTATTCTCCTGGATTAATGGTTCAGACATATCGTGGGGAATGGTGAAAATTGCCAGGTCTAACGTTTCAAAGGCCGGTCTTACTAATGCAATTTCGGTGGAGGTGAAAAATATATCTGACTATATTCCTGATACGCAAAAAGGCATAATTGTAACAAACCCGCCTTATGGGGTCAGAATAAAGCCTGCAAACACTCAATCTTTCTATAAAGAATTGGGCGACTCCTTCAAACGAAACTTTACCGGGTTCGAAGCATGGGTACTGGCTGCTGATAACGAATTAATAAAACATATCGGGTTAAGGCCTTCAAAAAAAATTATCGTTTTTAATGGGCCAATAGAATGTAGATTTGTTAAATTTGAAATGTATCAGGGTAGCAAAAAAACAAAATATGGCAAGAATTAAAAAAATTGGCCTTCTTACCTCAGGCGGTGATTCACCAGGAATGAATGCAGCCATCAGAGCAGTCGTTCGACATGGGTTATATCAAAATCTTGAGGTTGTAGGTATCCTTTACGGTTATAATGGCTTGATTAATAAACATTTTGAAAAACTTGATCGTAATTCGGTTTCCAACATCATCCAAAGGGGCGGCACAATCTTAAAAACAGCACGTAGTAAACAGTTTGAAACTGAGGAGGGTATGCAAGCCGCCTGGCAAAACCTGAAAGATGAGAATATTGATGCCCTTATTGTTATAGGGGGCGACGGAACATTTAAAGGTGCTAATGTTTTTGGAATTAATTATCAATATCCAATTATAGGGTTGCCTGGTACAATCGATAATGACTTATATGGAACTGACCTGACTATTGGATATGATACAGCAATCAATACTGTGGTCCAGGCTGTTGATAAAATAAGAGATACGGCATATTCGCATAATAGACTCTTTTTTATTGAAGTAATGGGCAGAGATGCCGGGTTCATTGCGCTCAGAAGCGGAATTGCATCAGGTGCTCATAATATTCTTGTCCCTGAAACCAAAACGTATATCGATAACCTGGTCAGAATGCTGAAACACGACTGGAAGCGAAATAATGTATCGGGAATTATTATTGTTGCTGAGGGCGATGATGCAGGTGGTGCTTATGATATTGCTAAAAAAGTTAAGGAGAAATTTTCAGAATATGAAACAAGAGTTACCGTATTAGGACATGTTCAACGAGGGGGAGCACCTAGCGCAAACGACAGGATCATTGCCAGCCTCATGGGGTATCATGCTGTTAATGCATTACTTGCCGGCGAAAAAGGAATCATGGTTGGTATCGTAAACAAAGAAATTAAATATACACCCTTCAGCGAATCCATAAAACACCATAAAGAAATAAATCGTAACCTGCTTGAAATGGCCAGAATTCTTGCACTTTAGATCAATCGCTAATTTTTACTCATGAACCGGGTCACACTGTTTGTTAATGTTATCTTACCGCTACCTGTTAAAGGGTTTTTCACTTATCGTGTTCCCTTTGAATTAAATAATGACATAGCCATCGGGAAAAGAGTTGTTGTCCAGTTTGGGCGAAAAAAAATATATACAGCGCTCATTCATTCAATCCACCAGATACCACCCACTAAATACTTACCCAAATATATACTCTCAGTTCTTGATAAAACACCGGTCGTAAATAACGTACAATTTAAATTCTGGGAATGGTTGGCTTCATATTATATGGCTTATCACGGAGATGTAATGAATGCCAGCCTTCCTGCAGGATTAAAGCTCCAAAGTGAATCGAAAATTGTACTGAACCAGGAATTTAATAAAGATTATTCATCGTTGAATGAGAAAGAATTTCTTGTTGCTGAGGCAGTTGACCTCCAGCAAGAGATCACGTTATCTGATGTTTCCCGAATTATCGGTCAAGCAAAGGTTATTCCTCTTATCAAAACACTAATAGAAAAAAAAATAATCGTTTTAAAGCAAGAACTCATTGAACAGTATAAACCAAAAATAGAAACCTACTTACGTCTTACCAAAAAATATCAACAGGAAGATATGCTTCATCAGGCACTGGATGACTTGAGCAAACGTGCTTACAAGCAAATGGAACTTTTGCTATCGTATATTAACCTAACATCTGATGCCAAGAATCACATCAAAGGAATCAAAAAAAGTGTACTGCTAAAAAGTGTGAATGCTCCCCCGGATAGAATCAATACGCTTATAAAAAAAGGAATATTTGAGTCATTCACTAAAGTAATCTCCAGGCTTCAACATTTTGAATCTCAATTTAATCCTGATGAAATTCTATTAACCGAACATCAACAATGTGCCCATAATGAGATCAATAATGCCTTAAACCAAAAGGAGGTTATGCTGCTGCATGGGGTTACTTCCAGCGGAAAAACCGAATTATACATCAAATTCATTAATGAAACTATTAAGCAGGGAAAGCAGGTACTTTATCTCTTACCTGAGATTGCACTCACCACCCAGATTATTAACAGGCTACGTAAATATTTTGGCGACAAAATAGGTGTATACCATTCAAAATATAATGAATATGAAAGAGTTGAGATATGGAATCAGGTGCTTAAGTTTAATCCCGACAGCAATAAAACCGATTCGATGTACCAGATTATCCTTGGTGCCCGCTCAGCATTATTGCTTCCTTATCAAAATCTCGGACTGATAATTATTGATGAAGAACACGACACATCTTATAAACAATACGACCCCGCTCCCAGGTATCATGCCCGCGATGCAGGCTTGTACCTGGCCCGCCTGCACCAGGCTAAAACAATTCTGGGATCAGCTACACCTTCAATAGAAAGTTACTTCAACGCACTTAGCGGAAAATTTGGACTGGTTGAACTCACGCAGCGGTATGGTGGGATGCAACTCCCTGAAATAAGAGTGGTTAATATCAGAAAAGAGAGTCGTCAAAAAAAAATGAAATCTATCTTTTCTTCGGCCCTGTTGGAGCAAATTGGCGAATCGTTAACTAATAATGAACAGGTGATTTTATTCCAAAACCGAAGGGGGTTCTCCTTAAGACTTGAATGCGAAACCTGCAACTGGATGCCAGAATGTAAATTTTGTGATGTAACGTTAACTTATCACAAACATGATAATCAATTACGTTGTCATTATTGCGGGTATCATACGAATGTACCGGCTCAATGCCCTGAGTGTAAAAGTACAAACCTGAAGATGCAGGGTTTTGGAACCGAAAAAATTGAAGAAGAACTGGCCATTTTCTTTCCTGATGCGAAAATTAGCAGAATGGACCTGGATACCACACGCTCAAAAAATGCGCATCAAAGAATAATCAATGATTTCGAAAATCAAAAAATTAATATCCTGGTTGGCACACAAATGATCACTAAAGGGCTGGATTTTGACCACGTACGGGTAGTAAGCATCCTCAATGCAGATAACCTGATCAATTTCCCCGATTTCAGGTCTTATGAACGAAGCTATCAGCTAATGGCCCAGGTGAGCGGTAGAGCAGGAAGAAAACAAAAAAGAGGGAAGGTCATCATTCAATCCTTTAATCCTGATCATTTCGTGATTAAAAGTGTAATTGAAAACGATTATACGGGAATGTACAACCATCAAATAATTGACCGAAAAAAATATAAATACCCTCCCTATTATAGGTTAATCCTTTTGAAAGTTAAGCACAAAGACCCCAGGGTCCTGAATAAAGCAGCATATAACCTCGCCAGGATGCTAAAAAACAAGTTTCAGAATAGGGTTCTCGGCCCTGAATATCCAATTGTTTCCAGGATCAAAAACATGTACATAAAACATATATTGATAAAGCTGGCAAGGGGAAGTCAGATTGATGTTGCAAAATCAATTATTCTCAATGAAATTGACAATTTCCATAAACCGGCTGATTATAAATCTGTCAGGGTAGTGATCGATGTGGATCCTCAATAGATATACGATCCGCTGAGGCGGAACGATATTCGATTTGCGAAGTGAAATTAGATAATTTGAAAATTCAAGGATGAGGGTATAACAATGCAAAAATTTAATTGAAGTGAAATGACTGATTTTTAAGGGTTTTAAGTAATTAGCACATGAGTATCATAATAATTTTATGGATAACTGCCTTTACTTATCAGTTGAAAATTAAAGCCGGTATACTAATAATTAATAAAAAAATGAAATAATAACAACATAATAATAATTATGAAAAATCTAATACTTTTCGGAACCCTGATTTTATTTAGTTCCATGTCGTTTTCTCAAACTCATGAGGCAGTAAATCATAGTCTATTTGTACAAATTAATCCAGCGACCTCGGAAATTACGGTTACAGACTCCATTAGCATTGAGGGGGATTTCAAAAAAGAATTTTTACTTCATGCCTGTTTAATTCCGGTTAGTCTTTCAAAAAAAATATCTCTGGAAAAGATAACAGACAATGCGAATGCATCGGATGTTGGAATGGATAGAGATGATGCAGATGGAGGAAATGGTTTAAAATTATCAAAATGGAAGATTAAAGGTTCGGCAAACAGCTTTGTTATCTCTTATCATGGGAAAATAAAATCGGAAATTGAACAAAGCGAAGAAAATTATCAGAGGAGTTTTTCTCAGTCGCCAGGTATTATTGATACGCTGGGCATTTATCTCGCTGGTTCAACATTTTGGGTTCCCCTGTTTGAAGGCAAATTGATGACTTTTTCTTTAACAACTGAACTACCCAAAGAATGGAAAACCGTAAGCCAGGGGAAACGTACGAAAGAAGAGATACTATCAGGCAAACATATTGACACCTGGGTTTGCGATAAACCACAAGAAGAAGTTTTTCTTATTGCCGCTAAATTCAATGAGTATTCGCACGATATGAACAGCGGAATTAAAGCAATGGCTTTTCTTCGTACTCCTGATGAGGGTTTGGCAAATAAATACCTGGAAGTTACCGAACAATATATGGAGATGTATCAGGGCCTGATAGGGAACTATCCTTACACAAAATTTGCTTTGGTAGAGAACTTCTGGGAAACCGGATACGGAATGCCCTCTTTTACTCTTCTCGGTGAAAAAGTTATCCGTTTTCCTTTTATTCTTCACTCATCCTATCCGCATGAGCTGTTGCACAATTGGTGGGGAAATAGTGTGTATGTGGATTTTGAGTCGGGAAATTGGTGTGAAGGGATCACCGTTTTTATGGCCGACCATTTAATTAAGGAGCAACGTGGAGCCGGAGATGAATATCGTCGTTCTACACTTCAAAAGTTCAGCAATTTAGTAAATAACGAAAACGATTTCCCATTAAATAAATTCATTTCGCGACACGATGGGCCAAGCTCATCCATAGGCTATGGAAAAGCTATGATGATGTGGCAAATGCTTCGCAGAAAATTAGGCGACAAGAATTTTATAAAGGGAATTCAATTATTTTATGAAACCAATAAATACAAAACTGCTTCTTATAGCGATATGCAAAAGGCGATGGAAGAAGCTTATGGAATTGATTTGACTTCTTTTTTCAACCAATGGGTTAATCGTACAGGCGCTCCGGAATTAGGTATAAAAGAGATAAAAACCGATATGTTTGCCGGTAAATATCGTATTAACATAAGCCTGGAACAAAAGCAGGATGATGAAGTGTTTAATATTGATATCCCAATAAATATTGCCACTGAAGATGGAATTGAAACCTGTTTTTTCAATATGGACAAAAAAGAGCAGGATTATCAAATCACTCTAGATAGTAAGCCCCTGAAATTAGTTGTCGACCCGCAATACGATCTCTTCAGAATATTAAACCCTGCCGAAGTTCCTCCAACTTTATCGAAAATATGGGGAAGCAAAAATAATTTGATTGTTCTGCCAGGCAACGCAAGTAAAGAACAAAAAGAGATTTATACTAAATTCGCAACAGAGTGGCAAGAGTCTGATAACGACAATTTTACAATTAAATACGATACGGATCTAAAAGAGCTCCCAACAAATGAAACAGCCTGGATTATTGGTTTTGAAAATAATTTCGCTCGAAAAATCAATCTACAGTTAGTAGAATATAACTCTAATCTTAATTCTGATTCTGTAATGTTTGAGAGCAAAAAACTTATTAAAAAAGGAAACAGTTTCATGTTTACTTTATTCGATGAAAAAGATATAAATAAACAAATCATATTTATTTCTATTGATAATGGAAACGCTATTGCAGGTTTAGTAAGAAAATTACCGCATTACGGTAAATACAGTTATCTGGCCTTTAATGGAGACGAGCCTGTCAATATTGCCAAAGGTCAATGGCCTGTATTAAATTCTCCAATGGTAAAAACTTTTAATGAAGATGCTCAAAAAATATCGGTTACAGAACCAAGAGAAGCATTAGCCACACTAAAACCGGTTTTTTCTGAAAAAAGAATGATGTCAACCATCAAATACCTGGCATCAGAAGAGCTCAAAGGAAGAGGTCTGGGAACTCCAGAAATAGATCAGGCAGCCGAATATATTGCTCAACAATTTGAAGAAGCCGGCTTAAAACCTGTTAAGGGAACATATTATCAAAAATTCACTCATAAATTTGATGAAAAAGGAGAATTAAGTCTTACCAATGTTATTGGTGTAATTCCTGGTACTGATCCTGATTTAAAGGAAAAGCCTGTAGTGATTTCAGCTCATTACGACCACCTGGGTTTTGGTTGGCCTGATGTTCGCAAAGGCAACGAAGGAAAAATTCATTATGGTGCCGACGATAATGCCAGTGGTGTGGCAACTATTATTGAACTGGCCCACTCAATGGCAAAAACAGTAAAACCAAAAAGAACGATTCTGTTTCTTGCTTGTACTGCCGAAGAAGCCGGATTAATTGGTTCCCGGTATTTTGTAGCGCATAGCAAAGATTATTTTGAGGGGAAAATTTTTGCCAATGTAAATATTGATACCGACGGTAGTTTATTCGATAAAAAGCTATTGGTATTAAATGCCAATTCGGCGAAAGAATGGAAGTTTATCTTTATGGGTACGGATTATACCACAGGTGTAAAATCTGAAGTTATTGACAAAGACTTAGATGCCTCCGACCAGTTTGCTTTTATTGAAAAAGGGATACCTGCTGTTCAGCTATTTACAGGAGCTACCGAAAACTATCATCGTCCTACTGATACATTTGAAAAAATTGATGGTAAAGGTTTGGTAAAAGTTGCGATAGTTAGCAAAGAAGTTTTGGGATATCTTGCTGACAGAGAAGAGGCTATGAATTACACCGGAAAAGCTCCTGGTATTTATAAAGCTCCTGAAACAAATAAAACAAGCCGAAGAGTGAGTACAGGTTCAATACCTGACTTCGCTTACAAAGGTAAAGGTATAAAAATAGCAAGTATTATGGCCGGTTCAGCAGGCGAGATTGCAGGATTACAAGCTGAAGATATCATCATTGAACTGGATGGGATAAAAACAGATGATTTAAAAACCTATTCTGACTTATTGAAAAAATATCAACCCAATGATGTGGTAAACCTTAAGGTTTTGAGAGCGGATAAAGAAAAAATGATTTCTTTAAAATTGGGTGAGAGGTAAAGATTTCATTCATCAATAATGATGAAAATATCCTCATTATCTCTCTTCATTAAATATTTCTCCCGCGCCAAACGTTCCAAACTGGCAGTATCAAATTTTAGTGCGTCTGATTCCATTTTATTCCTTTCAATTTCATCAATATAATATTCCTTCTGCTGTTTAAGAATTTTCAGACCACGAAGGCGTTTAACCTGAGAAATAATATTATTATGATCAAAAAATGAAATCCACACAATAAAGACAATAGTAACAAGTACAAATTTATTTTTTAAGTATGGCAATAATGATCGGAGCATTATACTAAGATGAATAAATAAAATTAATCTATTTCAGTTATGATAACATTTGATTTCCTCAATGCGCATCTATGCCGTGAAGCATAAAAATCAAATGCTGCAGCGTTTTGAATATCTCAGACAGGTATTCCCGAACTGCTTTTACACTACCTGGTAACGTGTAAACCAAACTCTCACCCATAACACCAGCAACACTTCTGCTAAGCAGGGCATTTGGCTTCTCCTCTCCATATTTCAACCTGATCATATCCATTATACCTGTGATCTCTTTATCAAGCAATCCTCTGACAACATCAGGTGTAATATCCCTGGG